>PAKT01000105.1 GCA_002710725.1 Spongiibacteraceae bacterium | reverse complement strand
GCAGTTAGAGGATAGATAAGTGCCGGGCCGGGGTGAATACGCGATACTACGTAGCAGTTAGGGCTTGGTTTGGTTGGAGGCAAGCAGCTGCGTTGTATTCGAGCTGTACCGAGGCTATTAGTCTCATCTCGCCGCTCGGCGTCTGCCTGGGAAGAGTGACGCCGAGCTCTAGTCGGCCGGCGCTTTTAATGTAAATTTGAAAGACGACTCCAGACTGACCTGATGATTGCAGGCGATTGCGCGTTCCATAAACTGAGCAACTTGACTGCGCAGGTTAATCAGTTCATCGACCGTGGAATCAGAGATTTCTGTTGATGTTCCCAATCTTTGTAGCCGCCCGAATTGCTGAAGTCTGCAGTAGTTGATGAGGTTGTCGAGCGCACCAATGATTTCCTCACGCGAACTCGGCATTGCAAATTTGCTGACGATTGTTAGCCCCTCAAAGGGTTTTCCAACAACTAAGGGGCGTCTGGTAGTGTTGGTGCCGGATTTGCTGCTTTGCATGTCCATTGGAGTAACCTCCTGTCATCGTTCGAAACCAGCATCGCGCAAGAATGACCATCGATCAAATCGATTGTGTCGTGGTTATTCATCGAATATTTCGAGCTATAGATCTGGGGTGGCTGGCATCCGACAGACCTTTTCTATTGGGAAGCTTTACTGGCAAATGCTGTCTTTGCGCTCTCCAGAAGAGATTTTACGCTTGGATGTTTCACTTTTCTTTCGGGTGAGATTGCGTAGAAGCGCTCCCTGACATACTTGGTTCGCCCGATGACGGCAACACCATATTGCTTCGTAACATGCTCTTCTATTATCGATGGAGTGCAAAAGACCCCGTAGCCTGACTGCCCGAAATATTTCATTAGCGCGCTATCATCAAATTCCGCCACGATCCTGGGGTTTATGTTTACTTGGTCAAACCAGGATCGTAGATTCAGCTTTTGGTTAGACTTGTCTCCGCATATCAGGAAGGGGTAATCGTCCAGAGAGGCTGGGAAATTTCGCTTGAGTTTACTGGCGCTGCGGTTGTTGGCATAAAAACTCAGGCCGCATTCGCCTAGCGTGTGGTTGAAAGCCCGGATGGGTACGCCTGGGCCCAGCGGCCGGTCAGATAGTATGAGGTCAATTCTGTTCAAGGCGAGTTCCGAGAGCAGGGCGTCAAAATCGCCCTCTCTGCACACGAGCTTTAACCCATCCTCGTGATTCAGGCTGCCCTCGAGAATATCAACCGCCAGTATCTTGGGAATGACATCGACGACACCCACGGTAAATGTATATGCGTGAGCGTTGGTTCTGGATTTCAGGTTTTGTTGCAGTTCTGCGCCCAGTGTAAAAATATCTTCTGCGTAGCTGAAGACCACTTTGCCCATTTCGTTGACCAGAAGCTGCCTTGCTTTGCGTTCAAAAAGCTTTACTCCCAGATACTCTTCAAAGACCGTGATTTGTCCGCTGATCGTCTGTGGCGAGACATGCAGTGCATCGGCAGCTTTGGCGATGCTGCCGGTTTTGGCCACCATATAAAAATACCGCAGGTGGTTGTAATTCAATTGATGCATGAGCTGTGCCTCGCAAATGGCTTTGGTCTTTTTTCTCCTTCGATTAATACGAATATTAGCTCAATTTAGATCGAATATAGCTGATTACGCGTAGAGGCTATAATTTTTTGCCAGGTCTTAGTCTGAGCGCTATAGGGAGTACGTATGGCCAAAGTTTTCAGGGAAATGATTCAGCACGGCGCAGGGGGCGGAATTCTCCTGGTATTTGCCGCTGTCCTGGCTATTGTCATAGCGAATACTCCACTCGCCTACTGGTATGAGTGGTTTGGGGATATCCCGATCGTCGTACAGATCGGCGCCTTCGAGATCAACAAACCGCTCTTGCTTTGGGTAAACGATGGCTTGATGGCCTTGTTCTTCTTCCTTGTCGGGCTCGAGGTCAAGCGCGAGCTGATTGACGGGCATTTGTCTTCACGTGACCAGATCTTACTGCCGGCGTTTGGTGCAATCGCCGGTCTGGTATTGCCGGCTGCTATATACCTGGCCTTCAATGGCGGTGATTCATTGGCTGCCTCAGGCTGGGCGATACCAGCGGCGACCGATATTGCGTTTGCACTTGGCGTCTATAGCCTGTTTGGCAGCAGCCTGCCGGCTAGCCTCAAGCTTTTCCTGCTGTCAGTTGCCATCTTCGATGATATAGCGGCAATTCTAATTATTGCGATATTTTACTCCTCTGACCTGTCGACCTATGCGCTTACGGTGGCGATGGTCGGGCTTTGTATACTGTTTGCGTTCAATCGTTTGAATCTGCATTATCGCGCGCCCTACATCATTGTCGGTGTCGTTATATGGGCTGCTGTGCTCAAGTCCGGAGTCCATGCAACGCTGGCAGGTTTCGCGGCGGCGCTTTTCATCCCGATGTCCGTGCCCGATAACCACGGCGAACCGATGCTGAAAGCTATGGAGCACCGGCTGCAGCCTTGGGTTGCCTTTCTAATCTTGCCGTTGTTTGCGTTTAGCAACGCTGGTGTGAGCCTGTTGGGTGTCACCGCTAGCGAGCTTTTCAATTCGATAACGATCGGCATCGCGCTGGGCCTGTTTGTGGGCAAACAACTTGGCGTATTCGGTGCGTGCTGGATAGCTATAAAACTGGGTGTTGCCAAGTTGCCAGCAGGAGCAACTTGGCTTCAGGTATACGGTGTTGCCACATTATGCGGTATTGGTTTCACAATGAGCCTGTTCATCGGAAGTCTGGCTTTCGAGAACGCTGCCCCGGTCTATATGGACAATGTGAAAATTGGTGTTCTCGCCGGGTCGCTGATGTCAGCGATAGTTGGGGCAGCGATACTTTTCCGCGCAAGGAGCGTTCCTGATCCGTCTCGATGCGTTCCGGCAAACCAGGCCACGGTGCAACAGGCTGAAAGGTAACACTGTGGAGGGGCGGTGCCTTGGGCAACTGTTCCTCGTAGCCTTTATATGCGTGCAGGTATTTGTTACTGAAGTGTGGAGGTTTGAGTATGAAATGGAGCGTAACTCTAAAAGGTGTAAGCGACAGCGGCGAGTTGCTGCGCTTTATCGAGCATGCCATAAGTGGTGCGCTCTCCAGTACTGAAAATTACATTGCAGATGTCTCTGTCACTCTCCGTCAAACAGGGAAAGGTCAATTCCGGCTGAAATTGTGCAAAGTCGTGATTATTCCGCTCGGATCGAAAGCAATAACTGTGGTCAGCACGCATATATCGATGCGGAGGGCGATTGCAAGCGCCATCAGACGTTCAAGCACGCGTCTCCAGAAAAGGTTGCGCCGACAGAACACGCTCGCTCTGCGTCAAACAGGTATCTACGTTTATCAGCGTAATAGTTGAGTATAATGTTGGCGGTTGACTCGGTGGCGGTGCTTAGCGCGCCGTTCTGATATTACGTGAGCGTTGCTCTGTGAAATGGCCCGCCCGAGAGGATTCGAACCTCTGGCCTCGTCCTCCGGAGGGACGCGCTCTATCCAGCTGAGCTACGGGCGGCCGAATTTGAACGCGGAACTATACCAGACGAGAAAAGTGCCCTCAATTTCTAGATCTAATTTCAGCTATTTTTGACCTTTACCCAGAATGGCCACAAAACCTGATTTTTTGATTTGTGGCCAAAATATGGCCAGATTGTGGCTACGCCAAAATGCAGGGATCCGGGAATCTATAAAATATGAGCGCTACCCCAGGTTGAGGATTTTAGTTCTGAACGACACCCTGAACTTCGCTCACATTCGTTTGCCGACGGATACCCAGTCAAAGCGATTGTCCTTTCCTGGAAACTAGCGGACAGTCAGCGAGGACGGGAAATAGATAGGAACCCCGAGTTTTTCTTCGGCCTCAACGCCAGAGGTCAGCGGCGTTTGAGGCGACGACCGTTTTTGCGGCAGCAAAAATGGGCGGCGGGGCAAACGTCCGCTGCAACGATTTGTTGGGCGTCGCCCTCAATCTTGCCACCTCATAATCCGAGGAATGTCTTCCATTCCGATATACATTGCTGGGCCAGATCGAATGCATCGTGGACCTTGCCGTTGGATTCCACACGTATCGTTCCGTAGTACTTCCGCCAGTTGCTGGATTGAATCGGCCTGAAGCTCGCTTCGTAGCCCTTGAGTTGCGGAGTCCCCCCCGATCTTGAAGATGTGAGCTTCAAGTGCTTTGACCCGTTGCAGATATCAGCGCAAAGTGACAGCGAGGCGGAATTCGTAATAAATTTTTCAACGGCCGATTGATTGGGCGCAGCCGGGTCATTCTTTACCCAATCTTTCAGGTGATAGCAGTCCTGAAAAAATGTGTAAACAGCATCCTGCCATTGCGGGGATTGATTGCTCTCGGCTCTTATCCATCGTCCAAGGGCGTCTTTACACTCCCGCAGTTCGTCCGGTTCAAGTCGCACGCCTCTAGCTTGTTCGTAATACCGCTCGACCTTCGCACGATCTCCAGGCTTAACGCCATACGCATCCAACTCGTTCTGAGACATCTCTAACGGATCTTTGTACGGAACACCCTCATCTCGCAGCCGCAGTAAATCCGCGAGCCTTCGGGAACACCTCGCGTATTGATCCTTGTAGCCTTCGCTAACCATTGCGAATAGACGCCCAACGCCGCCAACACGCGCAGCTTTGTAGTGGCGAAGCCGGAACGAAAAAGCTTTCGCCGTGATTGGCATTGTTAGCTGTATTACGGCTCATTTATTTCCACCAAAGAGCATACCCTCGAGCTCTTCCTTCTTGGGAACAGACCCTCTGTCAATAATTCGAAAAATAATTTCACGTAGCAAATTAAATGTCTCAAGAAGGTGCTCGGGCTTGTGCTTAGGCTTTCCATGGGCTGCCGCTGACCTTTTGTCATACAAGGAAGCAACTGCTTTCTGACGTTGAGCACGACTCTCCCCTGGTTCCTCAAGAAAAGAGGCAATCAGAGCCGATACTCTGAACTTTAGCTCAGATGTTGATGGGGAAAAAAGTGCCTCTAAAGCACCCCATAATGACACCAATGTCAGAGCATGATTCTCAACAAACTGTCCAGAATCAATCGCCTGCATTGCAAGCGCGAACTCTGGACTATCTTCTATCAGACCATGTGTTTTCGACCAACGCTCGCTGACCCACTGTACTGCACCGTCATCTACTTGCCCACCTACGACGCCCAAAGGAAAATGGCGTTTCTGTACCTCGTAGGGAAAAAGCTGTGCGTCCGAGTCTGGGACTTCTGTGAGTGTGTTAAATGAATGATTGGAAAAAACCGGGAGTGTTATCGCTGGATTTACACCAAGCCGAAATAGAAATACTAATGTTCTGGCGACACCAATCTTTGAACCGAATTCTTTTTCGATATTCTCTGGAATGAGAAGCTCAGCATCAACATCGAAGCTAAAACCACCCGATGCACTCTTCCAAGGCCCCGGATGATGTCCCCCGATAGGCGCCGGCTTGAAGGCCATCATGAAAGGGGCAAACAAATGAGCATAAACCTTGCGCAACAGAATGCCATTACCTAGATCGAATGAATCGCTCACTAAATCTACACCAGCTAATCCTGCGTGGACGTTACCGCCAAATAAAGTGCTCATAGTTCTCCGGTACAGCTAACATTTTAATATCGAGTGAGCTCGGTTTGCCATTTTGGGATTGTTTCTCATTTAGTGAATTTCCTTATTATATAAAGTCCGCTGAGTAAGTGTGTGCTAGCACATATCGACAAAGCGAGCATGCTCGGTTTCTCGGAACCATTGGTCCCCCTATCAAGGTCAGTGGTTAACCTATTTTGCTGATATTTATACACATTTTTAGATCGCTACTCCAGAAACCGAGTCGCCTAATCCGGCAAACCGAGCGATATAGCCGGATTTGCACTGATATGCGGTGCAAATATTAAGTGCTTTACGTTGTTCGTGACTCAATTTGGACCAGCATTTGGGCGGGACAAACCAGGTGAGCGAAGCGCGATCGTGTGCGC
The DNA here is from genome assembly GCA_002710725.1 of Spongiibacteraceae bacterium. Lineage (GTDB taxonomy): Bacteria > Pseudomonadota > Gammaproteobacteria > Pseudomonadales > Spongiibacteraceae > Litorivivens. The sequence continues at coordinate 22,926 of PAKT01000105.1, read as the reverse complement.
CTCTATCATGAGGCCGAGGGATTGGTGGGGCATTCGCGACCGTGCGCTTTGTATATTTTCCAGTCGAAATAGAGGGAAGGAGATTTACGGCGTATAAGCAAATAAATCTGCCGGGTGTATTCATTCCGGCCACAGAAACGCTCACTCCGGGTGGTCGATCTCGTAGCGAGCCACCAGGTCGCCGAGTTGACGAATCTGAATGGCTTCTATGCCGTGGCTGGACAGGGCATCTGATATCACCACCACTTTATCGGTTTCGCTGAACTCATCTCGGTTCATCATTATGTGGGCGGCATTGGCCAGTGTTTTCTCCGGGTCGGAGCTGAAGTTGATGCGGTAACTGAGTACATCGCGGTTAAGCACCAGCTGACGGCGGGTGCGGCTGTCGTTGGTAAACGCGCAGATAATTGAGCTTTGGGGGTGGCAGTTGGTGACGAGGTTGGCCATGAGTCCTCGCCTTGTTGGTACAACAATGGCCTTGGCCTGAATGGACTCGGCCAGCTTGACCGCAGCGGCGGCAATCTCCTGTTTGTCGTTATCCATCATCAGATCGTCGCTAAAGCGCAGACCGCGATTCTTTTCTACAGAGCGAGCAATGCGGTCCAGTACCTCCACGCATTTCACCGGGTACTTGCCAACGGTGGTCTCACCAGACAGCATTATGGCATCGGCCTCTTCATAGACGGCGTTGGCAACATCCGTGACTTCGGCGCGGGTGGGCATGGGGTTCTCTATCATCGACTCGAGCATATGGGTGGCAACGATTACCCTGCGGCCGTATTTGGCGCATTGGGAAATGATTTTCCTTTGGATAATAGGCAATTCCTCAAAGGGTATTTCCACGCCCAGGTCACCCCGGGCGACCATCACCCCGTCAGCCTCCTGAATAATGGCGTCGAGGTTTTTCACCCCCTCCTGGTCTTCGATCTTGGCGATGATTTTGATCTTACCGACCTTGTCACCCAACAGCGCTTTCAGTTCGCGTATATCGTCTGCACTGCGCACAAAGGACAGCGCGATAAAATCTACCTCCTGTTCCATGGCGAAAAGAATATCGCGGCGGTCTTTCTCGGTTATCGCGGGGAGATTCACCCGGATGCCGGGCAAGTTGACATGGCGCTTGCTCTTTAACACGCCGCCGTCGATGACCCGGCACTGCATAGTGCGCTGTTCCTTGCTCAGAACTTGCAGATTGATCAGACCGTTGTCGACAGTGATCTTGTCGTCGATATTGACATCGTTGATCAGATCTTCGTAATTGATCTGGATCGAGCTTGCCTCCACATCGGCCTCGCCTCGCGCCACAACCGAAATGATATCTCCGGTTTTCAAGCTCAGTTCATTGTTGATATCGCCAGTGCGGATCTCCGGACCCTGTGTGTCAATCAGCAACGCTACCGGGTGGTGAAGTTTGCGGTTGAGGGTTTTGATCGACTTGATAATTTGCGCGCAGCTGTCGTGTTCACCGTGGGACATGTTCAGGCGCACGACATTCATACCGGCGTCAGCGAGTTTTTGCAGAGAGTCGTAGCCGCTGGTCGCCGGTCCAATGGTGCAGATTATTTTGGTTTTGCGCATAGCAGGCCTGCTGTTATTTGATCGATACAGTGATTATGGCAAAAAACGCCGCGAACGAAAGGCCATTGGCAATAGTTTGTTGATTGCTGCACTCGTCGTATGACTGCTTCCATCGATGAAAGCAGTCATACGACGAGTGAAGTAGCGAGAGGTCGGGCAACGCCGCGGTGTGACTGAGTTGTGCTAGTCGCGGTTTCGAAACACTTGAATACCGCCGACGGGCTCAAGCCCGCTTCTCAGAAAGAATGGCAGCTCTGGGTCAACGCCATATTTAAAGACCGAAGACGCCGTGCCGGAAAGGGTAAGATACATATTTCCTTTTTTATCCGGCACCACAAAAGCGCCGGATGTATCCCGGCTGTCAAAAGTGGCAATCAAGTCACCTGTCTCGGGATCAATCTGGGCAACAACCACCTTTCTGGGTTGCGGGAATGGCGACGGCCCCAAGTCCACGACGTAGGAAAGGTCAAGAAAAGTCCACAATCCTGAGTCTGTGACGGTGATCAAACCATCAACGGTTGCTACACGATCAAACAGCAGGTGCCAGCTAAGCTTCTCTACCGCTACGTGATGATAGTTGCGACGCCATTTCACGGTTCCATTCTTGCCGTCGATGGCGACTATTGTTCCCTCTTCGCCATTGAATGAATAGACGGTGCCATCCGGCCCGATTGATGGTGATGCCTGCCCCATCGTATCGCTGGCGCTCCACACGATCTCGCCGCTATAGGTATCAACAGCAATCATCACGCCGTTGTCGTCGATGGCATAAACCTTCTTGCCATCCGGCGATATCGCCGGGCTGGTGCCGGAACCTCCGCCCATGGGTGTTGCGAAAGCAATTTGGATACCGGCTGGCTTCACATCAAGGCCAAACAGCACGCCATCTTCTGGGTTGTGTGCGGCTGCGGTAATATAAATCCGCCCCGTCGTGGCGTGTACCGCAGGGGTATTGGTAACCGCCATGTTGCGACCGTAGAGGATGTCCCAGAGCAACTGATGAAAAGATGCATCCACAAGCCCGCCTTGCCAGATGCCTGGGGGGAGCGGTGCGGAGGGCTTTCCCTGGCTTACTGGTAGCGTGAACACAGGAACCGCCAACTCTCCGGTCTGTCGATCGAAAAACGCGACTTTACCGTCGCTGCTAACGCCGCCCACCCAGCCGTTTGCATCGAATACCGGCGTAATGAACAGACCTTCGATTGCGTATTTACGAAGGTCAACAACCCAGCGCACTTTACCCTCGGGTGTGAACGACCAAAGCTGATTCAGATCATTGGCAAATATATTGTCTTCTGTATCGATGATAGGCGCAGAAATCAACGCGCCGTAGTCCATGTCCTCCTCGGTTTTCATAGGCGGTGTTTCCCAGAGTAGCGTGCCGTCGTCAGTGAAGGCATGAAAATGACTGGTACCCTTGCCGCGCCCGGTTGGAACGTAGAGTCGGTTTTTCTGATCGAATATCGGGCCTACAAATATTGCTGCGCCATCGAGTGCGGACCAGTATGGTTCAACATTCGCGGTGGGTGAAAGAGGAACATAATCCGAGTTATGGCTGTCGCCATGTACGCTGACCCAATGGCTGCGGGCGTAGGGTAGTGCGTCGCTCAGTGCCGTTGTATGCACAATAGCCGTGAACATTCCGAGCATGGCACACCGGCAAAGTTTTGGCGCTTTTATCATTCTTGGTTCTCCCATCGGTAGATAAGGTTGAAGCCTCGCTGCGGCCTGTTCAAACATGACTGAATGCCCATTGGGCCAGATTATGTCCGCTGTTGACGCTGTATCCAGACCTCGAGTTCCGCAGTGAACTAGGCCAGGCGTTTATTAAATGGATCAATTCTCTGGATCAGCTCAATCTGCTCGCTATGGGGCGCGAGCGTCATTTCTGGCTTTTCAGGAATGAAAATATCGAAACCCGTGTTGTCGCGGATCTCATCAATACTGACGCCTTCATGTACGCTTGTGACTCTGATGGAGTGGTTGGGGCCATTGAAATCCATTACGCACAGATCGGTAATGATTCTTCGCAGGTCAATGTCATCAAAGCTGTACCCTCTGGGCAGTCTCGACGTGTTATAGCCGATCGTACAGACAATGTCGCATTCGCCGGGCACAAAAACCCTTTTGCAGTGTTTGGGTATGAGAAAGGTATTGGCATGGCAGATAGAATTGCCGGGAAATCCCCTCACTCCAAGCATCTGGACAGCCGGAGCATTGTGATCATTCCCAATCATCGAGATGTTGGCCTGCCCAAACTGGTCTATTTGTGTCGGCGTACAGGTGATATGCCTTTTGCCTCCCCAAACGTTGTCAAATACACGCGAAAGTCCCATCCAGGATTCGGTGGATGGCCTGAAGTTGTCCGGTCGGTCCAGTGGGTTGGGTTTGGAGAGCAGCCATGCCTCAGAATCGGTCATCATCATATCGGGGTTGCAGGTCAGCATAGCCAGGCTTGCGGCAACTCGCGGTAGAACGCCAATGGGTGTTACCAGCACTTCACCGTCGTTTTGGTAGCCCGTGGCGTTTGCGCAGATCATGGTATTGATGCGTAGCTTGTGTGCTTCGTTGTCGGTCATCCCGTTAATGCTCCATATTATCCAGAACGCCTAGCTCCGCGACAGCTCGCGCAAACCGCACGAATACATATTCCTTGAAGTCGTCCGCTGGGTCGAAATAATCTTTGTAGGTTTCCACAAAGCTGGCGATTCTTTGTTCGGGACTGATGGGATTGTGAGCAGCGTTGTGTTGTGAAAGATCGGCAACAAGATTTACCGCTTCACCCCATAGCTTCAGGTTATCCATGTTGCGCGACCTCTCTAGAGCGTTTTATCTCTACTATCTTCAATTGTGCAGAGCGGTCATTTAGCAGTGGCCAATTAATGATTGCGCCCAATGGTTCACCGATCAACGCAGTGCCAACAGGTGAAAGTATGGATATTCGAAGCTTTGCAACACTCGACTCCCATGGCATTACGATGGTGACTGTTTTTTCTGCGTCTGTTTTCATATCTCTGAACACAACGCTGTCGTAAAGCGCGACAACGCTTCCCGGCAGGCTTTCGTCCGGGCAGATGTCTGCTTTGGCTAATTCCTCGTCGAGTTCGTAGGTCGCCGTTGAGCGGCTAACATCAACCAGATGGGATAATCTTCGGTAGTCAGATTCAGATATGATGAGGCTGTGTTTCATTTCTTCAGGCATAACAAACCCCTCATGCGACGAATTGTCGTCGTACGAATGTGGAAAAACCTCGCAACAACGTGGTGCGAAGCGCTAACTGTTGGGTTTTTTAGTTCTGGCGGTTAAGTAAACTGCGACTTAACCGCCCACAGTGAGGAAGGCACTAACAGGGTATGCCGCCTGTGTGCTCGTCGGTGAGAGGAAAGAAATGAAAGCTTTGTTGTGCATGCAGTTAGATTAACCCGGAAATTAAATAAAGCAATAGTTCGCTGCTAAAGTTGCTCACGATCTAAGGTTTCTATAGCCAGGCTCTACCGTTCTGCCAGATTGTTCAGTCGCCGCTTCATATTCGCCATATGCTCAAGATAGACCGTAATTTCCTGTAGTGGTAATCCCGGGCGTATACGCCGCGCATAGGTTTCGAGGCCAAGCTGAAGCACCTCCGGGTTATCGGGTTCTGCGAATAAGGCCCAGTCTACTAAATGGCTAGCCATTTGCGGGTCGCTCTCAAGTAGTGTTCGAGCTTTTTTGACTAGTGGCGAGATACCTCCAGCCAGCTCGACAATGGCGCGGCCCTGAGCAGCAAGCGGGGCAGGTGCCCAATTGGCGGGGCGCCCATCCCACCAGCCGCTGTATTCCCGAACTACCATCTTCGCCAGATCTGGCACAGTGTTATAGTACGGTTCCAGATCTGCATGGCCATCCAACTCAGGCGGCAGGCTGACGGAAGCTACCACCTCATCCTGGCGCAAACCGGCGTTCAAGCCCTCGACCACCTGCTGCACAATAGACTCGAAAGCACTGGCGACTACGCCAAGTTTTTCTTGAATGTCCACTGGGTTGGTAATCGCGGCGCCATGTGCGGGAAGTAACAGCGCAGGCTCCAGAGAAGCCATCTCGCGCAGCGCTTCGGCCCACTCTTGCAGGTAGCGTTGACGGCGCTTACCGTTTCCGGCGTTGGGCAGGAACGGTTGGTGATAATCGCCACTGACTACGGTATCGCGGGAAGGCACACGCACCCAGATATGATCCGTTGTTTCTCCTCTTGCATGGGTTAGAACAAATTCTTCACCGCCAATCACCAGCGTCGTCTCGCCGCGAAAGGTCTCTGTCGGCGCAATGACATCGGCCCATTTTCTGGGTACATCACGTGGATTCTGGTTATTCAGGCGGGCGTTGGTGTAATTTGCCAGTCGAATGTCCAGTCCCATCTCATGGAGAAAACGCTCCTCAGCGATAATCCTTGGTGTTTCGCCTGCTTCAAGCAGTGCCCACGCGCCGTAGGCATGGTCTAAATGGTGGTGCGTGTAAATTATGGTATGAACGGGCTTTTTGCTGATCTTCCGCAAGGCCTCGACCAGTGCCGGACCGGCTGGCGCGTAGCCGCTGTCCACCAGAACGAGTCCTTCGCTGGTCTCGAACACAGCGACGTTGACCCAGGGAAATCGCAGCAGCCAGGTACCTTCACCGTAAGACTGTATATCGAGCTTCTCTCGTGCGTCGGTGATGGCGGCCTCATCGGTACGACTGGCCATGCGATTGGCGATGGCGTGCGAAACGTCGCCGCCAAAGCCGGCGTGCTCGCTATCCATCATGGCCTTTAGAATGTGTCCGTTCTCTTTCATGACCTGAGCTTTCGCGTCATATTGCGCGACGGATTCAGGCGACAATTGCGGACGGCTGTTGGCGCTCTCGGCCAGGCTGGTTGATGGCAGTGACAACAGCGTCGCCCCTAGCGCTCCTAGTAGTAAATGGGTCCATGACGGAACGCGGATGGTTTCCATTACTTGATCCTTATTGTCGATTATAAAAATTAAAACTGGCCTAAGCGGGAGAGCATTGTATTTAAGCGCTATACATAAAGTGGATCAGCTGGTAACTACCGAGCTTTGTAGGCGCAATCGGAGCTTCGGTACGTATCGGACTTCTGTGGTGACGACGACAGAAAGAGACGATAAATGATGTGGCGATCAAACCGGTTAAATCAATCCTGTATCTGACCCTTACGGCAGCTTATTCGATCTTTTCCCATGACAACCTGAAACGTTTCCTGGGAAGCCTGCACATTGGCTCTAAGCTCCTACAGAATCCACTTATGAAGCCATATTACGGTTAAGAAACCTTCGTGACAGCACAGAATGGATCGGATTCATAAACATTTTTAGTCGTTCGCGTTCAGTAGGGATTCGAATATCTTCATCCATCTGCTCGTAGGGCCTTTTTTTCAGCGGGCTTAGCAACCTATCCCAATCTTGGGCCTGGCTAGGTTTCGTTATTTGCAGTCGCGCTATCCACGAGGTAGGGTCGCTGTCACGTTTCTCAAGATTGCATTTCCAGCAGACACTAACTAGATTGTCAGTATCGTTCATACCACCCTGTGAGACGGGGAAGACATGATCCGCGCACGTGCAAGAATCTAGAAGCAATTTAGCCATTCTTTTCTGGCTGCCATGTTTGTCGTCGTAGCCATGAGTAGGACCTAGCTTGTCTAGAGCTTGTAGTGCTGGTGAAAAGATCTCTTCCTCGCCACAGTAACGGCATGTCCATTTGTCTCGTAAAAACAACTCCGCTTGTAGCTTTGGTGGGAGTGGCGGATCTATTTGGTTGGCCGATACCTTCCAGTAGCAGTGTTGATATGGGCATTGCTTGTTTTCGCTCTAAACCAAGCTCGCGGTCCTGGCTGATACCGTCTTGCCTCTCTATAGGGGCGAGGTAGAATAACTCTGCACACCGTCCGAAAGATCCTTTCCATCTTCGCCACACACAAAGCGGTGATGTTATCTTGCTTCCCGTTCAACGCCCATGGATACACCGTGCAAATTGGGTCGCTTGTGAGTGATGCCCTTGCGGCAATCGATACATGCCACCCCCGAGTCAAAGCCGCTGCCTCTGGCAAGACTCAGCTGATAGCGCCAGCGTGTTTCCTGTCCGTCAACCATTGATCAGCGTATTCCTTGAAAAGTCACTGCTGCAGGAAAAAACGGAAGTGCCGCGGCTCCAACTAATTGATTAAAGCCAGTCTTTGCTTGACCCAACAGCGGGGCGTTTTTCGGCGGGATATTAGACAGCTATATTCAGGTTATTGATCCAAATCAAACAACCCTTGCATACGGCTTGTGGCCTGCTTTTGCGCGGGCGTAGACTGAAACCGAACATGCCCGAGGAACGACCGTGACCACAGTTTTAGATCAACTGGTTGAAGACCATCACCACCTGCGCACTCTACTGCGTTATCTGCGTGAGCAGATTTCTCACTACGATGACCCCAGCGTAGAGACTGATCTGCCATGTGTGATGGAAGCGCTGGATTATCTTCATGGTTACCCGCAGGTCTACCATCATCCGCTGGAGGACGCAGCCTTCGATGACCTGGAGGAGCGAGCGATCGGCGATGCGGCCGTGATTGAAAAAATTCGCAGTCAGCATCATGAGTTGGAGCAGGAAACTGCAGCGGTGCGGCAGCTTTTCGAAGCTATCTACAATGATCAGGTGGTTCCAGTGAGTCGCTTGAAGGAAACCTTTAATCGCTATCTGGATATGCAGTTCCGGCACCTGCAAACCGAAGACGAGGAGATATTTCCTGTTATGGCCGAAGCGTTTAGCGCGAGCGACTGGGAGCGTATTGCGGCCAAAGTGGATCCGGCCGACGACCCGCTTTTCAGGCCAGGTTCGATAGAAACCTATCGGGAATTAAGTGCCAGTCTTGGCCTTGGGTAGCTCGCCAGGAGGCAGTCCAGCGAGTGGGCTATTCGTGGTTATGTCGGGTAAGGGAGCGGCTTTGGTGAGAATACAACATTTGGTTCTAATGTTTGCCGTTGTCTGGCTCTTTGGGGCATCACTGGTTAGCGCCGAGCCGGGCTACGCCCCAGGTGACCCTCAGAGTTGCCTGGGCTGTCACGGCGAGCACGGTATGAAACCCGCGGCTGGCATCCTGTCCACAGTGCATGGTCAGAAGGCCAATCCCAAGTCGCCCATGGCGACCAAGGGTTGTCAGAGCTGTCACGGCCCGAGCGCGCAGCATCTCACTGACTACAGTAGCGGCAAACCTGCGAAGCCGGCTATTACCTTTAACGCCAAGACGCCTGTTGCGCAGCAGAATGCCGTCTGCCTCGATTGTCACCAGTCCCGTGAGCGCACGCATTGGCTGGGGAGCCCCCACGAGTTTGCCGGGGTAAGTTGCGCGGGTTGTCACAGTGTTCATACGCCACGCGATAAGGTGATGCACAAAAATACGCAGGTTGACGTTTGTGTGGACTGCCACAAGGAGAAGCGGGCGCAAATGCACAAGCGCAGCGCCCACCCGTTGGCCGAGGGGGAGATGACCTGCACCGACTGCCACAACCCCCATGGCACACGGGGCGAGAGTTTACTGGTGGCAGACTTTGTAAACGAAAATTGCTTCCAGTGCCATGCGGAAAAACGTGGTCCCTTTCTGTGGGAGCACGCCCCGGTGCGTGAGAGCTGCACCAACTGTCACCAGCCGCACGGCAGCGTTCATGAGTCCATGCTGGTCGCACGCGGCCCCTGGTTATGTCAGCAGTGTCACATGGCGTCCTTTCACCCCAGTACAGCCTACAGCGGCAGCGGTATTCCGCCGGCCGGGGCGGCTCAGCAGATGCTGGACAAGAACTGCATGAACTGTCACACCCAGGTGCATGGTTCCAATCACCCCTCCGGGGCGCGCTTGACGCGTTGAGGCGTTGCGATGAAAGCCACGATAGAGCAGGGCAACCGACTATTAAACACGTGTTTACTGGCCTGTAGTTTGCTCGCGCCTGTGGCCATGGCGGGTGAGGGTGTCGCCGGCAAGCTGAATATCGGCTTGGGTTATGTCACTGACGAGGCCTTCAAGTTTGGTGAGTACAACGGGCTCGACAATCAGGGTCTTTACCCGATACTGGATTTTTCATTGCAAAGCGCAGCGAACTCGCGGTGGTCCGATGCCGATTACTGGGAACTGTCGGGCAATGATCTCGGGTTAAATTCGCGCGAGCTCAGTTTTCAATGGGGACAGCGCTTCACTGCCGAATACGACGAGATTACCCATCAGCGCTCTAGCGGTGGCGGTAGTGTTTTTGTCGACAATGACAGCAGCGATCTGCGCCTGCCTGCGAACTGGACGGCGGCGACCAGCACTGCGGGTATGGCGCCGTTCACGCTCAATGAGCTGGATGAATCGATCAAGCGCAGTCGGCTGCAGTTGGGCTACCAGTTGCCGGCCTTTGGCGACTGGGATCTGGACTTCACCTTTCGCCATGAAGTGCGCGAGGGCAATCGCGTGCGTTACGGAATCATCGGCAATACCGGAGGTAACCCTCGAGCCGTTGCCCTTCCGTCGCCAGTAGACTTTACCGAGAACGCCCTGACCGTGACCGCCTCGCGAGCCGGCGAGGGCTTTTCCCTGCAGGGCGGATATCGCCTGTCACTGTTTGAGAACGACCATGCCGCCCAGAGCTGGGACAACCCTTACGCGGCGATCGGCGGTTGGGATCCGGCAGCGGGCCACCCGAGTGGGCGCGGCAGCATTGCGCTGGAACCGGATAATCGCTACCAGCAGGTTTTCACCTCGCTGTACTACCGTCTGTCGAAATCGGCCTCGGTGCACGGCAGCGCCAGCTACGCGCGCATGGAGCAGGATGAACGCTTTCTGCCCTATACCATCAATCCCGCACTGGCGGTAACAACACCGCGGCCCAGGGATTCACTCGAAGGGCAAATCGACATTAGCCGCGTGGGTCTGACCTACCAGCACCGACTGACGCCGCGCCTGTCGTTACGGGTGAATGGGGCTTATGAAGATCGTGACAACAAAACGCCACGCGATCTTTATATCTATATCGGCGGGGATTCACAGGATCAGGATGTGGCCGCCAGCAGCCGTGCGCGTTTTAATCGCCCCTACTCGGATACGCGCACTGAGGTTGATGCGGCCCTGCGTTATCGGTGGCAAACCGGTACCGAGCTGGCGCTGAGCCAGTCACTGCAGCGGGTGGATCGCGACTACAGCGAAATCAGCCGAATGGAGGAAGCGGTCAGCAAGCTGGCGCTGTCCCGCCGCCAGAGCGACAGCCTGCAATGGCGTGCGAGTTACGCCCTGGAGCGCCGTGATCCCTCCAGCTATCGCGGCGAGCGCTCGTACTACGCCTCCCACACCGATGCCTATATCGCCAGTACGCCAGAGGCAGAACGCTTCGAAAATCATCCCTTGCTACGCAAATATTACCTGGCCGAGCGCGACCGACAGAAGGCATTAGCTGGCCTTACGTGGACACCGTCGGCAAACGTGCAGTGGGGCTTGAGTTATCACAGCACCCGTGACGACTACGACAAGTCCGAGCTGGGATTACTGCAGGCACGTACGCAGGGTTTAAATGTCGATCTGTCGGTTATCGAGGAGGAGCGCTTCAGCTGGAACAGTTTTTTCAGCGTGGAGCGTATTGAAAGCGAACAGGCGGGGCACAGTTTTCGAGGCTTCGCGGTAACCGCCGATATCGGCGACCCGGGCAGGGCGTGGGAACATGACAGCGAGGATAGTGTAAAAACGCTGGGCAGTGACCTGACCCTCTTCCGTTTGTGGCCGAAGGTTGATATGACCCTGAGCTACCTGCTGTCTTACGCCGTCAGTGAACTGGAAACACGAACCGGCAGCTCGCTCTCGGCGGAAGCTATTTCGCCACAGGGGGACAAATTGATCCGCTTGTCCGCCAAGTTTGACTATGAGCACAGCTCGCAACTCGGTGTAAGCGTCAGGATCGCACATGAAAGCTATGAGGTGGATAATTTCAGCTACGACGGTGTGACCGCCGACACTATGGCTAATGTCATTGCCTTGGGTCGATCCTCCGGTGACTACTCCATCAACTGGCTGGCACTTTCCTTCCGCTACCGCTTTTGATATGCGGCCTACATACCGCCCGGTAGATTATGGGCAATACCTTTATGGCAATTGATGCAGGTTGCGCCACCCTGCAGAGCCTGCTGGTGAATCTGCTGGATGTGGGGCTTGGTCTGCATCTTGTCGGGGTCGTGGCAGTGGCGACAAGCGGCAGAATCGTCAGCCTCCATTCGCGCCCACTCCCGCTCCGCCATCTCCCGGCGATGCGCCTCATATTTTTCCGGTGTATCGAGCGTACCCAGCATATGGTGCCAGACTTCACGAGCGGCAATGATCTTGCGTTCGACTTTGGGAATCAGCGCTCTGGGGATGTGACAGTCGCCGCAGGTGACCGTGAAGCCGACCCGGCTCTGGGCGTGAGCTTTCCCTTGGTATTCCCGATGCGGAATGCTCATCTCGTGGCAGGACAGGCAAAACTCCTGTGTGCTGGTGGCTTTCATCGCACCGTCGAAACTGACGGTCCCGGCAATGCCAAGCACTGCGCCACCGCCGAGCAGCAGCAATATCTTCCGGTCGATTCTCATAGCGTGCTCCTTAGCCCGCGAATAGCAGGCCGGCCACCAGCAAGGCCAGTGTCAACAAAGTCAGTGCAACATTGAAGCCGAGATAGCGTTGCAGCTTATCCAGCGAATCGGCATGGCGCAGTACTCCGTTAACAGTAGGCACGGCCAGTAGTATGGTTGTCAGCCCCAGCAACGCGCCCGATGCCAGACCACCGGTGATTACGGCCGCGAGGATGCATAGATACGCTGCTATCAGAAACAGCGTGAATACTCGCGCGGCGGTTTTGCGGCCGTAGCGAATTGCCAGGTGATTGCGCCCGACTGAGCGATCTGGCTCTAGGTCCGGGAACTGATTGAGCAGCAGCAGGTTGTTGACCAGGAAAAATGCCGGGAGCGACAGCCAAAGCGCAGCCAGCGACAGCTTCCCGGTGAGTGTTATTGCAGTTCCCCAGACCATAAGCAGGCCAAAAGCGGTGCCGGGGGCAATAAGGCACAAAAACGCGTAGCGATTTAACCATCGCGTGTAGGTAAGGATGGTGATAACACCAATGACACCAAGTGCCAGCAGCGGAGCACCGCGCAGGGACACCAGATACAAACCGATGAGGACCGTGGTGGCCAGACTCAGTGCGGCGAGCGCGAGCACGGCTTTGGCGGCTGCGGGGTTGTTTGGCAATGCGCCGCTGCCGCCGCTAAACGGCGTCTTAACCGTTCGCAGGTCAAGACCGCTGGTAAAGTCCTGGTATTCGTTGAGTGCGTTGACGGCAATATGGGCAGCCAGTGCCGCGACAAGCAGCAGAGCCAACAACACTGAATCAATTTCGCGATCTGTCTGCACGGATGCGGCGTAACCCAGCATCACGCACAGGGGTGTCAGCACCAGGAATTTCGGGCGGGCGCTTGCCAGTACCGCGGTGGTTGTTGTCATTGCTCTTCCTGAATCACCCTGTTGTGCCTGATGAATTGATTAGATACCGTCAAATTCATCAGCGATGTTCCAGACTACGACAGCTTGTTCTCAGCCGACATTGATGCAAATCAAGTATGCCGTGGAAGGCTTTCAGTACAGTTGTATTTGCCGGTACATGGAGGTAAATACTTCCAGTTACATCACCTGTTTCAACTAAACTGAAGTGGAATCACGGCCACGTGCTTTCGCCAGGCCAAACATCGCGACAAGACTTGGTTCTCAAACCCATGCTCGACAACGTATTTTTACAAATCGGTATCATCCTCGGTGTTGCCGCCGCAGCCGGCGCTTTGGCGCAGGCCTTGCGCCAGCCGCTGATTGTGGCGTTCATCGCGGTGGGCATACTGCTCGGCCCCTCCGGGTTGAGCATCGTGGTGCATAGCAGCGAAATTGAACTGTTTGCCCGCCTCGGTATCGCCTTGCTCCTGTTTGTCGTCGGTCTCAAACTCGATCTGCACATTATCCGTACCGTCGGGCCAGTGGCGCTGGCATCGGGTTTGGGGCAGGTACTGTTCACCTCGCTGGTGGGCTACGCCATTGGTTTGCTGCTGGGCATGGATCACATCACTGCGATCTATGTAGCGGTCGCGCTGACCTTTTCCAGTACCATCATTATCGTCAAACTGCTGTCTGACAAGCGCGAAGTGGATTCTCTACACGGTCGCATCGCCTTGGGCTTTCTTATTGTTCAAGACATTGTTGTCGTGCTGGTGATGATTGGCCTTACCGCCTTTGGCGACGCTGAAAGCGGTCTGCATATCGGCCGGGAGGCCTTGCTGATTCTGCTCAAGGGCGCGCTGATGCTGGCCACTGTGGCTGCCTTGATGCGCTATGTGCTGCCCTCCCTGTTACACCGCCTTGCCTATTCCTCTGAGCTGCTGATGTTATTCGCCATCGCCTGGGCCGTTCTGGGCGCTGCTGCTGGCGACACCCTCGGTTTCAGTAAGGAGGTGGGGGCTTTTCTGGCCGGCATTTCGATTGCATCCACTCGCTACCGGGAGCAGGTGGCGGCACGTCTGGTAAGTCTGCGCGATTTCCTGTTGCTGTTCTTTTTTATTGAACTGGGCGCGACGCTCAACCTCGGTGCCCTCAGCGGTCAGGTAGGTGAGGCACTGGTATTTTCATTTTTTGTTTTGGTGGGCAATCCGCTGATCGTCATGGCGATTATGGGTTACATGGGTTATCGCAGGCGTACCGGCTTCCTGGCGGGTCTCACGGTCGCGCAGATCAGCGAGTTTTCGCTGATACTGGCAGCACTCGGCTTGAGTCTTGGCCATCTGAGCCAGGAAACGGTCGGGTTGATCACCCTCGTAGGGTTGATCACTATCAGTGTATCAACGTACATGATTTTGTACTCCCACGAACTGTACCAGCGTCTTTCACCCTACCTGTCCGTGTTTGAGAGAAGGCTTGTGCATCGCGAGGATGACAGCTTCGTCGGTGAGGAGCCGGTCGATGTCCTGGTGGTTGGCCTGGGCCGGTTTGGCGCCACCATGGCGGCGGACCTGCGCCAGCGCGGATGCAGGTTGCTGGCACTGGATTTTGACCCGGCCAATGTTCAACGCCATGCCCGGGACGGATACAGCGTGCACTACGGCGACGCCGAGGACCCGGAGCTGCTTGCTTCGCTGCCACTGGCGCGCATACAGTGGGTAGTCAGCACGCTGCGCGATCCGGTCGTCAATCGAATGCTGCTTCACAGTCTTCGCCAGCTGGGCTATCAGGGGAAAATCGCGCTCTTTACCGCCAACACTCACGACCAGCAACGGTTTGTGCAGGAGGGCGCGGATTTAGTATTAAGCCCATATTCGGACGCGTCCCGCGAAGCGGTAGACCGTTTACTGCGCAATATCAGCAAGCGTGGCCCCGAACATTCGGAGGGAGAAACAGCATGAAGCGGTTCAAAAATATTTTGTATGTCGCTGGCGAGTCGGTGGCGCAGAATGCGGCTATTGAGCGGGCTGTTGAGCTGGCAGCAAACAACCAGGCGACGCTGACTGTGATCGATGTGGTTCCGCCTGCACCAGAAGATCTTGATCGGGCAGCCCGGGCTGAAGCAGAAGCATCCTGGCTGGCTCAGCGGCGCTCTTCGCTTGATAGTCTCCTGGCGCCTCACAAACGGCGCGTCAATTGCCAGGTGGTTACCGTTGCCGGTAAGCGTTTTCTGGAGGTCGTTCGCGCAGTACTTCGCGGTGGACACGATCTGGTTATTACAGAGGCTGAAAACCCGGATTGGTCGCACCGCTTGTTCGGGAGCAACGATATGCACTTGTTGCGCAAGTGTCCTTGCCCGGTCTGGCTGACTAAGCCGGAGGAAAAGCCAAACTACAATTGTATTGTCGCAGCGGTCGATATTGATGCTTGGGAATCGAGCGCCGAGCAGCAGGCACTTAACAAAGAGATCCTTGAGTTGGCGAGCTCGCTGGCGGTATCAGATTTTGCCAATCTGCATCTGGTACATGTTTGGGACGCGCCTGCTGAGTGGGTATTCACCGCTTGGGCGGACAACCCGGAGAAGACGACCAGCGAATACGTCGAGGGCATGCGCTCGCGTCACCGCAGGGCTATGGCACAGCTGCAGGCGCACCTGCGGCAACACATTGGCAAAGACGCTTACGACTATATCGCGCCCCAGGTTCACTTGCCCCAGGGCTTGCCGGGCGTTGCTATTCCCGCGCTGGCAAAGCAGCTTAAGGCAGATTTGGTGGTGATGGGGACGGTTGGGCGCTCTGGTATACCTGGTTTGTTGATGGGCAATACCGCCGAAACGATTCTCGACCAATTGAGCTGTTCAGTGCTGGTGATGAAGCCCCCCGGTTTTGTGTCACCTGTCCGGAGCGGCGTCGACTAATCAAAAGAATACAACCGCAATGATTCAGACCCGATTGCGATTGACACTGGCTACCTGACGCAATCGGTTGAGGTCTTCCAGGATAATTTCCTTGTTGTCGCTGGTCACCAGGCCATTGCGCGCAAAGCGGGTAAACAGCCGACTGACGGTTTCAATGGTCAGGCCCAGATAGTTGGCAATATCTGTGCGTGACATGGGCAGTCGAAAGCGAGTGTCAGAAAGATTCCGGCGCGCATTGCGTGCCGAAATGCTCAATAGCAGGGAGGCGATTCGCTGTTCCGCACTGCTTTTGCTGAGCAGGGTGATAAGTTTCTGGTCTTCTGTTATTTCCTGACTCATCAGTTGGAAGAAGTGTTTCTGCAGGCTGGGCAACTGCATGCTCAGCTCGCCAAGCGACTCGAAGGGAATTTCGCAGATGCTGGTGGTTTCCAGCGCTTTTGCCGAGCCGCCAAAACGGCCGCAACCTATACCATCCATCCCGACAATTTCGCCTGGAAAGAAGAACCCGGTAACCTGTTCCTGTCCGTCGTCGGTGATGTGGTAGGTTTTAATGGCGCCGCTGCGAACGGCGTAGACCGAGCGGAAAGTATCGTCTTCGCGATAGAGGTGATCGCCGCGCTGCAGGGGGCGTTTGCGTTCGACGATGTTGTCCAGGCGCTCAACGTCCGCTGTGGCCAGTGCAATAGGCAGACAGAGCGCGCCCAGCCGGCAATTGCGGCAGTCCGCGAATTGCTGACGAGCGCAGGAATCTGTGTGCTCTTTTGTCATGACCTTGAGGACCGGTTTCATTGATGCGTTCTCCAGTATACGCTCTATCTGGTTCGTGAATAGTTCGGGTTGCCATCGTGATCCGGGCAACCATCGAAAACTATACATATTTTCCACAATAGGCGGCGCGTCCACCTTCCGGTGTTGCGACCGGCTCAGGAAGCAGCAGCTCATGCTGAAGTGCTTACATTATTTGGCGTAACTTATTGTTTGTAATATTTTATTTAACTTGGCGATATCCGGGCGGTTCGCGGTTCACGGTGCTCTGGTAGAGGTGCTGGTAGTACCTGCACAGCGACGCTTCTGATGGCGTTGCCAGTAAGGTCCGCTCTGCGCGTCGCCAGTCACTGCTATCCAGAAAAGCCGCCATGACCGGAAAGACATTGTCGGCTTCTCGACGTTGATGCTCGGTTTGGATTCGAAAGTAGGCGTGACTTTCCGAAATCAGTAAGCTGTCCGGTGGTTCGCGGGACTGCAGTGCCTGCTCAAAACGCTGCAACAGGAACCCGGTCTGCAAGGCCATTGATTCGTGCTCATCCAGCAACTGCTCTACGCTTTTTGCGCAAGGTGCATCGATCTCCAGCAAGCGCCGGAACAGCAGATCTTCCAGTGGGTGGTGCCATTGCTCGGGATAGCCGGCGATGAAGCACAAGGCGTTGACTACTTGGGTCATTGCCTCACCGAGGTCAGCGTCCGGCTCCTGGCTTAGTTGCAGATCGCGGTCAAGCTGGAGCAGGATGCGGCGCATACGCAGATGATCTGACTTCAACCTTTCAAGATAGCTTTCCATATTCTTCTCTCCGTCCCCTGAGCCCAGCATGCCTTAATCACGTGAACTGACATTGATCTGGGTCAAGGTGGTATGGCTTTGCCACGACTAAACTGGGGATGTTTCGAATGGTTTCTACTCGGGAGAAGTGCAATGTCTCAGTTGACGGATACTCAAACGCTAAACCGGCTCAGCCTGGCAATTGGCGCCATGGTTTTAGGTGCGATCGCGCTGGTAATAATTGCCAATGTAATTGGCTGAAGCGATGGCCGGGAGCAGCCTTTACAGTGGCAGCAGCGACCGCGCGACGTTCAAGCGGGGCTTGGGCGGCAGACCAAAGCGAGTCTGGTTATCGAAAGCGGCAGGTGCAGTAGAACGACGATGCAACATTCGACAACGGCTTGCTCACTTCGCACATATTTGGATTTCAATCGGTCACTCAAAATGGGCTTCGTATCGAAGCCCGGTAGCCGATGCCCGGGAGAGCCGGGTTTTATTTTGGAGAGTTTACTATGGACATGAAAAATACCAGCGAACAATGGTTGCAGAAACTCAAGACTGAGCGTGACGAAATACGCGTTCGCGTTCATCTCGCCGCCGCAGAAGTACAGGACGAGTGGCAGGAGCTTGAAAAGCGCTGGGAGCACTTTCAGGCAAAATCCCGGGAAGTGAGCGCTGCTGCCAGTGAAAGTGCTGAGGAAGTAGGAACCGCTCTGGATTTGCTGGCAAGCGAACTAAAAGCGGGCTATCGCCGCATTAGAAAACATCTTCACTGAGTACTTGATATGGCCAAATTCCCTCATGACTACGTAGTGACAGCCTCTGCCATTGTTGACGGGTCTGTTGATACCCAGGCCGACGGAAAGCCCCCTCTGGCTGTTGCTCCGCCAAAGACCTTTGGAGGGCCTGGCGATATCTGGTCGCCGGAAGAATTATTACTGGCAGCGCTGGCCGACTGTTTTATCCTCACCTTTCGTGCGGTTGCTTCAAGTTCGGGGCTTGCGTGGCAGCATATAAGCTGTCGAGCGACAGCTGTACTGGATCGCGACGGCTCCGCTATTTTATTTACAGGCTTTAATCTCGACTGCGAGTTGAAGATCAGCGATCAGGCCAGAGAGAGCGATGCGGAGTCGGTGTTGGATCGTGCAAAGCAAGGCTGCTTCGTCTCCCGTGCTTTGGCTGTCGAGCCGACGGTGCATATGGCTATCACATCTGCTTGAGGGGAACCGCATGGCAAACTTTTCCAACATTCTGGTAGCTGTGGATTTGTCTGGTGAGGCCGACCAGGTTATCGCCGCTGGCGCGGAACTCGCCTCGATAAATCATGCGGAAATTAGCGTTGTTCATGTTGCGCATGCGCTGACCTATTATGGCGATGCTCCCTATTATGTCAGCCCTATAGACCGCGATTTGTATAATCAGGATGAGGTCCGAAAAATTTTATTTGATGAGCTGGATAAGTTGGTGGAACCCTATGACATTACGCGGGGTTCGATAGATATTCGATTTGGCTACGCTGCAGAAGAGATTGTCAGAAAGGCAAAGGACGATGGCGCAGACCTTATTGTGCTGGGCACTCATGGTCGGCGCGGTATACGGTTGTTGCTTGGTTCGACGGCGGACAGGGTGCTTCACCACGCGCCTTGCAATGTGCTGGCAATTCGCATAGCAGGCTAGCGACCATAAACGTAGGTCTCTCAGCCCCGGCAGACTGAAGCACCAACGCGTTGATCCAGGGGCTATAGCTGAAATATAGATGTTCAGCGCTATAAAGCAGACTAGCCGCTGCACATTCATACTAAACGGCCTCGTCTCAACGAAGCTTTCTGTCATGGAAAGGGTGAAACGCTGCGCTATTGTCGGCGCGCCTGGCTGGATGCGTGCGATCATTGGCGCCATAGCTCCGACTATTCTCGATACCGACTACGGGCCTTTCCCGCGAATCGTGCGAAGGATGCTCCGGTGCGACCCGGGGTTGAGCCAGTCGAATGATGCGCCTAATCTATAGTGATCAGTCGCGATTGCGAAGAGGTGGAATACGATGACGGAGGAACCCTGCAAGGAGGTCACCTCCGCTTTTCGCATCACCGGCCTGACCAAGGTCTATGGCGAGGGGGCGGCGGCCGTTCATGCTCTGCGCGGGGTCGATCTGGTTATTCCCTCCGGCGAGTTGGTCGTGCTGCTCGGCCCTTCGGGAAGCGGCAAGTCCACCTTACTCAACATTATCGGCGGACTGGATCGCGCCAGCGACGGACAGGTGTACTTCCGGGGGCAAGAGCTGACTGCGCTTTCCGATGCAGAGCTGACGCGCTACCGGCGTGATCATGTCGGCTTCGTGTTCCAGTTTTACAACCTGATGCCAAGTCTGACGGCGCGCGAGAACGTCGAGCTTGTCACGGAGGTTGCCCGCAATCCAATGGACCCCGATGAGGCTCTCGCTCTCGTCGGCCTGCACGCGCGAACCGAACATTTCCCCGCGCAGCTATCCGGCGGCGAGCAGCAGCGAGTTGCCATTGCCCGTGCCGTGGCCAAACAGCCAACGGTTCTATTCTGCGATGAGCCAACCGGCGCGCTGGACAGTACGACCGGACGCGCCGTTCTCAAGGTGCTGAAGGATGTCAACGAGCGGCTCGGAGCGACGGTGTTGATTGTTACCCATGCGGCGGCTACCGCCGCAATGGCCGACCGTGTCCTCCATTTTGCTGATGGCGCGATTCGGGAGGTGGTGGTGAACAAGACCAAACTCTCGCCGGAAGAGATCGAGTGGTGAGCATGCCATGAGCCCGCTCGACCGAAAATTGCTGCGCGATCTTTGGCGCATCAAGGGGCAGGCTGTGGCTATTGCCGCCGTTATCGGCGTGGGTGTGCTGATGTTGGTCATGATGACCGGCATCGTGACCTCGCTGGACGAAACGCGCCGCGCTTACTATGAACGCTATCGGCTGGCCGACATCTTTGCCTCGGTCACGCGTGCGCCGGATCGATTGATATCCGATCTTTCATCTATTCCTGGGGTGTCGGTGGCCGAAGGGCGTGTTACCGGCAGCGCGCTCATCGACTTGCCCGGACTGGACCTGCCCTTGCGGGCCGCGGCTGTCTCGCTGCCCGATTTCGGCGAACCGCGGCTTAACGATATTTATCTAGTTGCCGGGCGTCGATTGGACAGTGATCGTTCCAGTGAGATCCTGCTGCTTGAGGGCTTTGCGAAGGCTCATGGCCTGCAACCCGGCGATGCACTCTCGGCGACCATGAACGGAGCCCGGCGGACGTTTCGAATCGTTGGTCTCGCACAATCGCCGGAGTTTCTCTATACCACCGCCCCCGGCGAACTTGCCCCCGATGACAGCCGCTTCGGCGTAATCTGGATGAGCCGCACGGCGCTCGCCGCCGCCTATGATATGGACGGTGCTTTCAATCAGGCGCTCCTCTCCGTTGGCCGAGGCAGTGAACGGACCGCTGTTTTCGCTGCGGTGGACCGTATGCTCGATCACCATGGCGGACTGGGCGCTTATGGGCTGGAGGATCATGAGTCTAACCGTTTCGTGAGCGAGGAGATCAGCGGTCTGCGCGCTATGAGCAGCGGTGTACCACCGATCTTCCTTGGGGTCGCGGCCTTCCTCCTATACATCGTCGTCTCGCGAATGGTTCAAACGGAGCGCGAGCAGATCGGGCTGATGAAGGCATTCGGCTACACGAATGTCGAGGTAGGGGCACACTACTTCAAATTGGTTCTCGCCATTGCAGCAGGCGGCGCGCTGGCCGGTTGCCTGGCCGGTATCGCCGCCGGCCGAGCCTTGATCGAGGTCTATCTTGAGTTTTTCAAGTTTCCGTTTCTGGTGTTTCAGCTCGATCCGGGGGCGTTTGTCGTCGGCTTCAGCGTCAGTGTGCTGACCGCATCGACCGGTGGATTGATTGTCCTGCGCGGTGTGTTTGCATTGTCCCCCGCCACCGCGATGAACGCGCCGGCGCCACCGGATTACAGCCGCACCGGCCGAATAGGCCAATCCCTGAACAGGCATCTTGATCAGCCCAGTCGCATGGTGCTTCGACGTCTGACGCGCCAGCCCGGACGTATGGCGGGTGCGATGCTCGGCATCGCGGCCGGGATGGCGCTGTCTGTCGGTATGATTTCGATCCTCGCCGGTTTTGACCGTACCCTGGCATTGACCTTCACCGTAATCGACCGCAGCGACGTGACTGTCACCTTCACGGAGGCAATGTCCGAGAAGGCGATACTCGAGCTGCAGCGCATGCCGGGGGTCATCGAGGTGGAGCCGGTGCGTATCGTGCCAGCCGTCCTGCGCAATGGCCTAAAGACATATCGTGGTGCGATCAGCGGGCTGGTAACAGAGCCCCGGCTCAATCGCGCGGTAGACAAGGACATAATGACGATTCCCACGCGTCGGGAGGGCGTGATACTGGCCACAGCACTTGCTGACATCCTCGGTATTGCGTCCGGCGAGATGCTGACCATAGAAGTACGGGAAGGACGCCAGCCGGTGCTCGATATCCCAGTGATAGGCATTGCACAGTCCCTTCTCGGTTCCCCGGTTTATATGGAGCTTGGTGCACTAAATCGAGCATTGCGAGAACCGAACCGAGTTTCCGGTGCCTACCTGCGGGTCGATTCAATACACAGCCAAAGCGTCTATCGCACACTCAAAGACATGCCGACCGTTGCCGGCGTTAGCCTAAAGGCTGATGCGCGAAATGCATTTCAAAAATTGATGGATACGGGAGCCGGCGCGATGCGCTACATCATGGCGGCGATTGCCGCCATCATCACCTTCGGCGTCGTCTACAATGCCGCCCGGATTGCCTATGCGGAGCGCGCTCGTGATCTCGCCAGCCTGCGGGTGATCGGCTTCAGCAAGGGGGAAGTAGCCTTCGTCCTGCTCGGTGAACTCGCCATTGTCACTCTGGTCGCGCTGCCGGTAGGCGCGCTGCTTGGCTATTACCTGTCCTTTGGCATCGCCGCCGGATTCAGTTCCGATCTTTATCAAATCCCCGCCGTTTTCACTCCTCGGAGTTACGGCGCTGCGGCGCTGGCGGTCGTAGCCGCCGCCGTGACCTCCGGCTGGTTGGTAAAACGCGATATCGACCGGACCGATCTAATTTCTGCCCTCAAGACTCGGGAGTAAGCCGGTATGGTTCGAAAAATACCTCGCTCAATTTTTACAATCTTGACTATCGGCATTCTCGGAGCGGCGCTTGCATTCGCTTTCTGGCCCCGCCCGGAGAGCGTCGACATTGGCGAGGTTACTATCGATCGTATGATCGTGACTATCGACGAGGAAGGGCGAACGCGCGTGCATGAAGCCTATGTGGTCTCGACACCCGTCGCCGGACGTCTCCTGCGCGTGGATGTCGAGCCTGGCGATTCCGTAGAGCGCTTCAAGACGGTTGTCGCG
>PAKT01000104.1 GCA_002710725.1 Spongiibacteraceae bacterium | reverse complement strand
TCTGCCAGTGAAAAGGTTTTGATGACCTTGTCGCTGTAGTTCTCTGCAATGTGGGTTTGTAGTTCATTGATGGCCTGCAATACCCGAGGGTCTTTCAAACCCTCTTGCCGATCAACGCTGATCAGTACCTCCAGGTTCATGCCGCCCATCATGTCTTCATCAACCAGCTCCAGGGCTACTTGCACTGGCGAGCCTTCGCGGGCAAGTTTGGAAAAGTTGGTGTCGATTTCGAGGTCAAAGGCGCCGTAGATCAGCAGGGCAAAAATGGCCAGGTAGCTGATGACAATAGCCTTGGCGCGGCGCTCGGTGAAGTCGGCTATTTTTGCCAGCATGGGCTGCAGGTCAACCAGCGGCTTTTTCGCCTCGCAGGTGGCATCGTTGTCATTTCGCAGTTTTGGGTGCCAAAACTCGAGTAAAACGGGCAGCAAACCAAAAATCAGCAGGAAGGCAAAGGCGACGGCCATGGCCGAGGTGATGCCGAAGACCGTAATGATGGGCATATCGGCGAGCGTCAGCGCAAGCATGCCGATCATGGTGGTAAGCGTGGTCAGCAAAATCGGAGTGCCGGTTTTGCGGTAGGCCAGTGCCATCGCCCGGGCGTGATCCTTTCCTTCGCGGCTGAACAGGGTGTAGGCGCTGAGTACGTGCACGCAGCTGGCGATACCCACCGCCAGCACGAGCATAAAGCTGAGCGCGAGCATGCTGGTGTAGGTCATGCCCAGCCAGGCTCCGATGCCGATGGCCCAGAAACCGGCGGCCAGAACCACCAACAGAGGCCATAGCACCGCGCTTAGCGAGCGGAACAGGATCCACAACAGAACGACCACGAGGAGCACCATGATCAGCAGCAAGCCTGCCGCCTCCACGATGCTCTGCATCACGAATTCCATGGTCACCGGGTTGCCGACAAAGTGAATTTCGAAGTCGTCGTACTTCGGCTGCTCGGTGATAGCGCGGAGGGCGGTCATGAAGCGGGTGTATTCTTCCAGCTGCACCGAGGCGAATTCCACCTCGGCAACATCGGCGCTGGTGTCGACACTGAGCGGGTCGCCGGCCTCAAGGCCGAAACCAAAACCATCGTCGGCCAGCAGATCTTCAGTATTTGCGGCGCTGGTGTTCAATTCGCTTTCGACAGGCAGGGTGCCGAAATTGGTCTTGATTGCGATGCCGCCGTAGCGAAAATCTTCCGAGTAATACACCCGCGCGAAGGCATCCTGGCTAAGCGCAATATCGCGGCGGCGCTCTCGCTCAGCGGCGCTTTCGGGGAAGTCTGCGCCGATCAGTTTTTTTGCGATCAGGGTATCGCCGTCGGCAATTTGATAACGGGCATTGAGCAGGCTGTCGACCTGCATGACCCGAGACATGCCATCGGCTGCCTGCAAACTGGCCTGTTCTATTTCCTTGTGCAGGCTTTCGAGGGTGCGCAGGGCGTCTTCGGAGAACACATCATTGGATGCCGGCCGATAGACGATATAGACGCCCTCGTCGCTGCCAAACTTGCGTCGGAAGGCATCGCGAATTTGCAGGGGGGCCGCATCGTCTTCAAACCAGACTTCCGGGGACATGTTCAGCTGAAAGTGCTGAACCAGACCCGAGCCGGTAAGCAGTGACATGGCCAAAAACGCCAGCAGGCAGAGCCAGCGGTAGGGCAGCAGCGCGCCGGGGAGTTGTTCAAACAGGGTGTTCAGACGAAAGAGCAGTGACTGCACAAAGTGCTCCGAAAGCAACAGAAAAGTGCCTTGGATGATACAAACCGACCAGTTGGTCTGCAAGGGTAGGGTGCTAAGATTACGGTAGTGTCATGCGCCGAAGGAAGCGGCGCTTGCCTGCAGGCAAACGCCGCTACTGTGCTTCCCGGGCTGAGACCTAGCTGGTCGTGACCCGGATAAACCAGGCGATGACGCGGGTCATCAGGTCCGTCGCGGTGCTTTTCAGCTCGGCCCACCAGCCGCTTTGCTGACGCAGGGCGTAGTCTTCATGGGCGCGCTCAATAATATAGGCGTGGATGTTCTCCACCTGCTCAGCGTTGAGCACATCATCGAAGCGCGGCATGCCGGCTTTCTCCATCATTCCGTGCAGAACAATGGCTTCAAAATTTTCGTGCCATACCGGCGCCAGGTAGCGCATATCGGGAATGGAGCCATCGCCGACGGCTGTCGCGCCGTGACAGCGCGCGCAAAAGCGGTCGAACAGGCGGCGGCCGTCTTCAACTCGCTCGGCGCTGATCTCCATACGCGGCGGCGGTACCGGGCGCTCGGGTTGTGGCGCGGGCGGTAG
This sequence comes from Spongiibacteraceae bacterium, assembly GCA_002710725.1. Classification (GTDB taxonomy): domain Bacteria; phylum Pseudomonadota; class Gammaproteobacteria; order Pseudomonadales; family Spongiibacteraceae; genus Litorivivens. Next base: position 13,521 of record PAKT01000104.1, on the reverse strand, counting down.
TGTCGCGCTGCCATTCAGCTTGAAGGCCATGATGCGGTTGTTGGGATTGCTTGTTGGGTAGCTCTTGCCGGTGTTCATGGTCAGGGCGCCGCCGCGGCCAACACCCACGGCAATGTATTGTTCTCCGTCCACCGAGTAGCTGACCGGCCCGGGCAGAATGCTGTTCTGGGCATCGAAGCTCCAGAGTATTTCACCGTTGTCGGCACTGACCGCCAGAAAACGGCCGTCTGAGGTGCCCTGAAAGACCAGATTGCCCGCAGTGGCGAGCACGCCGCCGTTGTGAATGTAGGGGTGGGGCAGCTTCCAGGCGATCTGGGCTTTTTCCACATCCCAGGCCAGCAAGTGGGATTTCGGGAAGTGCTTGAGAATGCCCTGGGTCATTGGTTGCGCCATGGCGTCCTGGCTGAGCTTGTAGCCGGTGTTGAAATGGCGTTTCAGGTGTTTGTAGTCAGGCGCTTTGATCTCGTCGAACAGCATGCCCATATCCAATTCCGGGATATACAGCATGCGGGTATTGGGGTTGTAGGCCATGGGTTGCCAGTTGTGACCGCCAATGGCGGAGGGATAAACCATGGCGGGCTCGCCGTCGTAGTCCTGGCCTTCATTTTCCACAGGGCGGCCGGTTTTCATATCGTAGTGGCTGGCCCAGGTCACCGTGGTAAAGGGTTCGGCGGACAGCAGCTCGCCTGATTGGCGGTCGATCAGATAGACGAAACCGGCTTTCGGAGCGTGGACAATGACTTTGCGGGTCTCACCCTGCCACTCAATCTCTGCCAAGGTAATTTGCTGGGAGGCGGTATAGTCCCAGTTGTCGGCGGGGACCTCCTGATAATGCCAGAGATAGTCACCGGTTTCGGGGTCAAGGGCGACGACGGAGCTAAGGTAGAGGTTGTCGCCGCCGCCGGGGCTGCGAATCCGGCGGTTGTGAGGCGCGCCGTTGCCGACACCGATATAGAGCTGATCCAGCTCCGGGTCATAGACGATGGCGTCCCAGACCGTGCCGCCACCGCCATACTGCCACCACTCGCCGTTCCAGGTTTTCGCGGCTTCTTCCATCGCGGCGTTTTCAAACCCCTCGGCGGGGTTGCCGGGAATGGTGTGCCAGCGCCAGCGCATCTCACCGGTATCCGCATCGTAGGCACTGACATAGCCGCGGGTACCGAACTCGCTGCCACCGTTACCGATAAAGACGAGCCCTTTCGCCACTCGGGGAGCGCCGGTGATGGAGTAGGCCTGTTTCGGATCGGTGGTCTGGGTCGACCAGAGTGGTTGGCCACTCGCTTGATCGATGGCAATCAAACGTCCATCGACTGTGCCGAGAAAAAGTTTGTCCTCCCAGGCGGCCAAGCCCCGGTTCACCACGCCGCAGCAGGCGGTAATGCTCTTTTCTCGGGGAACTTCCGGGTCAAATTTCCAGAGCATCTCGCCGGTTTTGGCGTCGATGGCGTAAGCCGTGCTCCAGGCGCCGGTAAAGTACATGATGCCGTCGATAACCAGGGGTGTGGTTTCCAACCCGAGGTGGGTATCGGTTTCGAAATACCAGGCCAAGCCCAGCTGGCCCGCATTGTCGTCGCGAATCTGCTTCAGGGGAGAAAAGCGCTGTTCTTTATAGCTCCTGCCATAACTGAGCCAGTTGTTTTCATCGCGGTCGGCTGCCATCAGGCGTTCCGGGCTAACCGGTGCCGAGAGGGCGGGCAGGGCAAGCAGTGACAGGGCAATTCCAAAAAACAGGCGCATGATTTCTAGGCTTCTCTGGGTAAAGGGTGCAGTTAATCATTTCACTGTCCGAGCGGCCAGTGAGTTAATAAAATGTTAAACATCGCGAGCTTTCCGCTCGATCGGTATAATAGCGGGTCAATTTTCAAGCTGTAGAGAGTTATGCAAGTACAACAGACCATCGAGCAAAAACTGGCTCAGGCACTGTCCCCCAGCCATCTGGAGGTGGTCAATGAGAGCCATATGCACTCGGTGCCGCCCAATTCCGAAACGCATTTTAAGGTGGTTGCGGTTGCCGATCAGTTCAGCGGCATGCGCAAGGTTGCCCGTCACCAGGCGGTTTACGGCGTGTTGAAGGAAGAACTGGCCGGCCCGGTACACGCGCTGGCTCTGCATACCTATTCGCCGGAAGAGTGGCAGGCAAGGGCGGAGCAGTCGCCGGATTCGCCGGACTGTCTGGGTGGCAGCAAACGCGAGGGCGGTTCGCAGTGAGTGAGAAGATTGTCGTTGCGGCGCTGTATCGCTTTGTAACGCTGGACGATTTTGAAGCCTTGCGCGAACCCCTCTTAGCGGTGTGTCAGGAGCAGGGAGTAAAGGGCACGCTGCTGCTGGCCCACGAGGGTATCAATGGCACCATCGCCGGCAGCCGCGCGGGGATTGATGCGGTTATCGCCTGGTTGCGTGCGGACGATCGCATGGCTGATTTGTCCTGGAAAGAGTCCTTCGACGAAGCCCAGCCCTTCTACCGAATGAAGGTCAAGCTCAAGAGAGAAATCGTGACCATGGGTGTCAGCGGTGTTGACCCGAACGAGGTGGTGGGAACCTACGTTAAGCCCACAGACTGGAATACGCTGATTTCAGACCCGGACGTCCTGTTGATCGATACCCGAAACGATTATGAGGTCGAAATTGGCACCTTTAAGGGCGCGGTGGACCCTCACACCAAAACCTTTCGGGAGTTCCCGGACTACGTAAAGCAGAACGTGGACCCCGCCAGGCACAAGAAAGTGGCCATGTTCTGCACCGGTGGCATTCGCTGTGAAAAAGCCTCCTCGTATATGAAACAGCAGGGTTTTGAAGAGGTTTACCATCTGGAAGGCGGCATCCTGAAATACCTTGAGGAAGTGCCGCAGGAGCAGAGTCTGTGGCAGGGTGAGTGCTTTGTGTTCGACAACCGGGTGACCGTAAAACACGACCTGACGGCGGGCAGCTTTGATCAGTGTCACGGCTGTCGCCGACCGATCAGCGACGAAGACAAGCAAAGCGAATTCTATGAAAAAGGGGTTGCCTGTCCACACTGCTTTGACGAGCTGACCGAAGACCAGAAAGCGCGTTTCCGCGAACGCCAGAAACAGGTTGAGCTGGCCCGGCAGCGTCATGAGGCCCATATCGGCGCGCCGCCGCCGGCGAGACAACTGCGTAATTCGACAGAAACCGGCTGATAAGCCGTTTTCGCTCCGGTTGCTGGTTTTTCACGGTTGTTTCGGTTAACCAGTATATTCAGCGATCTCAGGCCGACTATACTGACAGATCACGCAACTGGCTGGAGCTGGGCGACATTGACGTTGTCAAATAGCAAATGGAAGCGCGTTAAGCGGTATTTTTGGTCGGCTCTGGTGGTTTCTCTGCTGGCCGATGTGCCGGTTGTGAGTGCCTCCGAGCCCGTAAGGCTCTGGATACAATCGATTTTTGGCTCCCGCCAAACTCACACCCATTTCAAACCCTTCTTTGACGAAGCTTTTTCCAGCACTGGCCGAAGCTACAAGACCTTTTACAGCAATGACTTTGAGGCGCTGCGTCAGCACTGCCGGCATCAACACTACGACGTGATCATGGGCAGCTACAGCGCGGCCATGCAGCGTATCGAGCAGGATTGTGGTTATCTTCGTGTGGCCTATACGGTTCAGCCGATTCATCTGTACACCCGTGCCGGGCAGTCCCTGGCTGACATTCGTCGCGTGGGCATTGTGCCGGGTATCAGGGCGGCGGATGTGGAGTTCGAGTCTGTTATTCCCGGTGAAGCAAGTACAGCTCCATTTCGCAACCACATTGCCGCAACGCTGGCCTTGCTGGAAGGTGAAATTGATGCGCTATCCAGTGCTCCGGTCGCTATCCAGCGGCTCTCGCCGAAGTTGAAAGACAGACTTGTGATTGCCCATACCTTTAAAGATTCGGGGCAGGGTGTAGCTCTGTTGTCACCACAATTTTTGGCGTCAGATGAAGGCGAGGCCTTTCGACAGTTTGTGCTGAGTAACGGCGAGACCAGCCGCCGAATCTATGTGGATGGCATGGGCATCAGTCTCTGGCATGCACCCTGATCGGGTAAGCGAGCTTAATTCAGATCCACAGCAAAAGACTTCAATACACCAAGCGGTATGGTGTCCAGCGCCTTTAAGTGGGTGCGCCGCAGGAAGACGCGGGGTGCCATCTCCTGTTGGTAGGCCTCCAGCCAGCGGGCGGCGCACAGGCACCAGCGGTCGCCGGGCTGCAGACCGGGGAAGCCGAATTCCGGGTGGGGGGTGGACAGGTCATTGCCGCGAAACCGCGAATACTCCAGAAAGTCCTGGGTGACTTCCACGCACACCGTATGCGAGCCGATGTCATCGTCGCTCGTATTGCAGCAGCCGTCGCGAAAGAATCCGGTCAATGGGTCTTCACTGCAGGGCAGCAGGGCTTCGCCAAACACGTTGAGGGATTCGTCCATAGCCATTTGTGGTCTGCCTCTTGTTGAGTGTTAATCGCGCTGTTTTTTCAGTTCGTGCAATGCCATCGATGTATTTTTGTCGCACTGCAGGCGCGGTCGGCCTGCTTCGAGTTCCGGCAGTGCGTCTACGGCCTCAAAACTGTCGAAGTAGCGCCCGGCCAGATGCTGATATTGTTCCGTGCCGTGGGTTTTCCAGTCGACCTCTTTGTCTGACAGTTCGCGTACAATGCGTGCCGGCACACCGGAGACGAGTGTGCGCGGTGGTATGACGAAACCCGCTTTGACAAAGGCATTGCCGCCGACAAAGGATTCCTCTCCAACAATGGCATCATCCATGACCGTGGCGTTGATGCCCACCAGGGCATTGCGTTTGACGGTGCAGCCGTGCAGCACTGCGCCGTGGCCGATGTGTCCGTAGCTTTCCACGATAACTTTTTTATCGGGGAAAGAGTGCAGCATACAGTGATCCTGCACATTGGCGCCGTCGTGTACTTCGACAATACCAAAGTCACCGCGCAAACAGGCAAAGGGCCCGATAAAACAGTTGGCGCCGACGCGGACATCGCCAATCAATACCGCGTCCGGGTGCACAAAACTGCTCGGGTGAACCACCGGAATCACGCCCTCAAGGGCATAGACTTTGGCCATGGGAACTCCGTTTTAATCGGGCAGGGCGAAGGCAATCAGCGCATCGCCGGGTTCAGACCAGCCGTGACCACCGGCGGCCACCACCAGATACTGACGACCGCCAACACTGTAGGTCATCGGGGTTGCGTTGGCGGTAAAGGGCAGGCGCTGCCGCCAGACTTCGTCGCCGCTGGTTTGATCAAAGGCGCGCAGGTAGCGGTCGGTCGTCGCGCCGATAAAAACCAGTCCGCCGGCGGTTGCCAGCGAACCGCCGGTATTGGGTACGCCGGTTTTAAACCAGAAGGGAAAAGGCGCCAGATCGCGGGTGGTGCCCAGCGGCACCTGCCATTTTATTTCACCGGTTTTCAGATCCACGGCGGTAAAACTGCCCCAGGGTTTGGGTACGCAGGGGGTTCCCCAATTCGAGACCAGAGGCGTGCGCAGCGCGCCGTAAGCGGAGCCTTTCATCGGAAAATATTCGAGGGGGTACACGCCGTCCCTGGGCTCGGCATCGTATTCGTCGCGCGGGATAAGTTTGACCACGGTGGCAAAATGCATCTGGTTGACGAACATCAGGCCGGCTTCAGGATTTATCGCAACACTGCCCCAGTTGATGCCGCCGATATTGGCCGGGTAGAGCACCGAGCCTTCCAGTGAAGGCGGGGTAAAGATGCCCTCGGAGCGATACTGGCGTATCAGCTTTTGGCAGGCGCGCTTGCCGAAGCCAAACAGTCCCTCAACATTGTCTTCATTCAGAGCGCCCGTGAAATGCAGCGGCTTGGGGTGGGTTGTAAAGGGTTGGGTCGGAGAGAGCTTTTCGCCGGGCACACCGTTTTGCGGTACCGGTTTTTCTTCTACTGGATACAGAGGTTTGCCGGTTTCCCGATCCAGCAGAAAGACCATGCCGGTTTTGGTGCCCTGGGCAATGGCCGGGCGCCCCTGACCGACGCCGGGTATCTGAAACAGCGTGGGCTGGGCAGCCACGTCAAAATCCCAGACATCGTGATGGACTGTCTGAAAGTGCCAGCGGTAGCTGCCGGTGCTGGCGTCCAGCGCCACCACGGAAGAGCCGTATTCGTCGATACCGTCGCGTTCACCACCGTAGAGATCCGGAGAGGGGTTGCCGGTGGGTACCAGTACCAGATTCAGTTTGCGGTCAACGGACATGGGCGCCCAGACGTTGGGCGAGCCCTGATGGTAGCGGGTGTTGCCGTTTTCATCCCGGTGACGGGCTTTATAATCCTCGCTGACCGGATCCCAGGCCCAGGCCAGTTTGCCGCTGCGAATATCGAAGGCTCTGACGACCCCGGAGGGCGCGTCGGTGCGCAGGTTGTCCACCACCAGCGCCCCGATCACGGCTTTGTCATCCACAATGACCGGTGGTGAGGTGGGGTAGTACTCCCAGCTGTCGTGTTCGGAGAGTTGTTCGCGCAGGGCGACTCGGCCGTTGTCGCCAAAGCCCTGACAGGGCAGGCCGGTGTCGGCATCCAGAGCAATCAATTCGGCGTCGCGGGTGCCGTAAACAATACGTTTGCTGCAGCTATCCTGGCCTGTACCTTCCCAGTAGCTGACTCCCCGACACAGCGCAGGATAATAGCCGCCCGAGGTATTTTTGATTTGGGGATCGAAAACCCAGCGCTCTTTGCCGGTTTGCGGATTGAGGGCGAAAACCCGGCCAAAAGGTGTGCAGTAGTAAAGGGTATTGTTAACGGCAATGGGGGTGACCTGAAGGCTGGTAAAGGACCATTCGCCTTCACCGGTACTGACATCGCCGGAATCATGACGCCAGGCAATTTCCAGCTCCTTAACCGTGTCGACGTTGATCTCGCTCAGTGGGCTGAAGCGATCAGTGCCGCTGCCCCCATAGGCGGGCCAGTCGGTATCCGCGACGTCGGGCAGGGGTTCGGGGTTATTGTTGGCCCAGCAGCCGCTAAGCAGAACACAAATCAGCGCAAGGCAGGCAATTGATGCCAATGAGCGAGGTTTTTTCATGGCGCCTCCGTAAGCTGGAGGCAGCATAGCAATTGCGGCGGGGCGATTGAATCACCCATTTGGCGAGCTGTGCGTTTAATGCCACTGATTTTTAACGGAAACTCAGTGATAATGGAGCGACATTTGATTCCAAGAGTGAAATTGAAAGCTTTATGCGCAGAACCAAGATAGTTGCCACCGTGGGCCCGGCGTCAGACAGCCCTGAGATTCTTCAGGCACTGATTCGCGCGGGCGTTAATGTATTCCGGCTGAACTTTTCCCACGGCCAGGCCGATGAACAGCGCCAGCGCGCTCACCTGATTCGTGATCTGGCGGCGCAGGCAGGCCAACATGTTGCCCTGCTGGGTGATTTACAGGGCCCAAAGATTCGCCTGCGCAAATTACCCGGCGACAGCATTGAGCTGAAAAAAGGGCAGACCTTGATTCTCGACACGGCCATGGCCGACGGCGACGGTGATGCGAGCCACGTCGGCGTTGATTATGAGCCGCTGACAGAGAGTGTGGCCGCCGGCGACACCCTGCTGCTGGATGACGGTCGGTTTCGATTGATTGTGGAGTCGGTTGAGGGCTCTAAAGTCCATACGCGATCGGAAAGTGCCGGCAACCTGAAGTCGCGCAAGGGCATCAACAAGCTCGGCGGTGGTCTGTCGGCCCCGGCGCTGACCACCAAGGACCTGGAAGACGTAAAAGTGGCGGCAGAACTGGCGTTGGATTACGTTGCCATCTCCTTTCCCAGCAGTGCGGCGGATATTGAATACGCCCGCAGTGAGTTGAACAAGGCGGGCTGTATTGCCGAAGTGATCGGCAAGGTGGAGCGCGCCGAGGCGGTGGCCGACCACGCCACGCTCGATGCGATTATCGAAGCCTGTGACGGCATTATGGTCGCGCGAGGGGATCTGGGCGTTGAGATTGGCGACGCTAATCTGATTGCCTACCAGAAACATATGATCAAGCGCGCGCGGCAGCTGAATCGAGTGGTTATCACCGCCACGCAAATGATGGAGTCAATGATCTCCAACCCCATGCCAACCCGCGCGGAAGTGTTTGATGTAGCCAATGCGGTGCTCGATGGCACCGATGCGGTGATGCTGTCGGCGGAAACGGCGGCGGGACAGTATCCGGTCGAGACAGTTGAAGCCATGGCCAGCACCTGTGTGGGGGCGGAGCAGTCGCCGACCATTCGCCGGTCGGGCCACCGGATGGACCGCGAATTCACCAGCGCCGAAGAAGCGGTTGCGATGGGTGCGATGTATTCAGCCAACCACCTGCAGGGGGTAAAAGCCCTGATCGCACTGACCGAGTCCGGGCGGACTCCCTTGCTGATGTCGCGCATCAGTTCGGGGCTGCCAATCTTTTCCGTGAGCAGTCACCAGACGACCTGCAATCGGGTTTGCCTCTACCGCGGCGTCAGCCCGGTGTATCTGGATACGTCCAGATTTAGTAAAGACGAATTGGTAGAGGGCGTGGTTGCTCATCTGCGGGACAAGGGGCTGGTTAACAGTGGAGATACGGTGCTCTTTACTCACGGCGATAACGTGGGTGTTGGAGGCTGTACCAATACTCTGAAGATTCTGACCGTTTAACTCAATACAGCCAGGTAGCGCGCCGCTGGCCGGTGCGCTACTTCAATGGGGTCGGCGCTGGCGTCAGCTTTTTGCGTCGGCGTTGGCTGCATCCAGAAACGCGGGCTTTTCACCGCCACCGTGCACCGTCACGGTGGTTCCGCTGATATACGAGGACATCTCGCCTCCCAGAAACAGGCAGGCATCGCCAATATCTTCCGGTAACGCCATGCGGCCCAGGGGAATGGTGGCGCCGACGGCTTCAATACCGGCTTCATCGCCATAGTGCAGGTGAGACTGCTCGGTTCTGATCAGGCCGCCGATAATCGCGTTTATGCGAACTTTCGGTGCCCATTCCACCGCCAGCGAAGTGCACAGGTTCACCAGGCCGGCTTTCGCCGCACCATAAGCGGCTGTGCCGGGTGAGGGGCGAACAGCGGAGACGCTGGCGATATTGATAATGCTGCCGCCGCTATCCTGTTGCTGCATCACCGCGTTGACACACTGGCCAAAATTGAGCGGCGCCAACAGGTTCAGGCGGATAATGGATTCGGAAAAACGGGGCGAGGCGGTGGCAGCATCGGCATAGGGTGCGCCGCCGGCGTTGTTGACCAGCACATCGATGCGGCCGTGTTCTTCGGCTACCTGATTGACGAAAGCCTGGATTTGTTCGAAGTCTTTTACGTCACAGGGCAGAAACTGCGCACTGCGACCACCGGCGCTGGGCAGTGCCTCGGGTTCGGAGCGACCGCAGATGACTACATAAGCACCACAGCTTAGAAAGCGCTCTGAAATTCCCTTGCCAACGCCCTTGCCTCCACCGGTTACAATGACCACTTTGCCGCTATAGTCGAGTCGATTATCCATACAAACCCCTTGAATGGTGGATCTATCCGCTGCTGATAATTATACGGGAGCCGCGCCGCAATACCCGCGATTGCATAAGCCGCATTCCGCCCAGCCGTCTAAAAGCCCGCAAGACTAACGGCCGCCCCAAACGATTGTATCGTCCAAACGGGGCATATTGGCTGGCGAAAGGGGTCATTACTCTCCTGACGCCTGATTTGGCTAAATTTCTCGTCACTTTGAGTGCTGGATGGGCGTCGAGCCTTTTGAGAGAATGCAGCGCGGCTTTGGCCACGACAAGAATTCTGACATGACACAGGAAGAGAAGTAATGAGCGATTCAAAACCGGTATTGGCAATTCTGGGTGGCACGGGTGATTTGGGCACGGGTCTGGCACGGCGTTGGGCCGAGGCCGGTTATCGGGTCATTATTGGTTCGCGAACTCAGGAGAAGGCCGAAGCTGCAGTTGCCGACCTGCAAAAGGTGATGGCCGAGCGCGGTGTTGCGCAGGTTGCGGTAGAGGCCATGGAGAATCTGGCGGCCGCAGAGGCAGCTGAAATTGTTGCCATGACGGTTCCCTTTGCCCACCACAGCAGCACACTGGAGCTGGTCAAGCCGGCATTGAAAGGCAAGATTCTGATCGACGTTACTGTACCGCTGGTGCCGCCCAAGGTTGCACGCGTGCAACTGCCGGAACAGGGCAGTGCCGGTCAGATCGCCCAGGAACTTCTGGGTGAAGATACCCAGGTTGTGTCCGCTTTCCAAAATGTGGCAGCGCATCACCTGCAGGAAGGCAAGGGTCTGGATTGCGATGTGCTGGTGTGCGGCGACAAGAAAGATGCCCGCGCTCAGGTCATTGAGCTGGTCGAAGCCGCCGGTATGCGCGGTTTTCACGCGGGCAGTATTGCCAACGCCGCGGCCGTTGAGGCCATGACCTCGGTACTGATTTTCGTCAACAAACAGTACCAGTGCCATGCGGGTATTAAGCTGACCGGCTTGGCTGAGTGAGTAGCTCGCTTTCGCTGACAGTCTTGCCGGACTTCCCCTTGGTGGAGCCCGGCGATGATCTTGCTGAGTTGATTGTTCGCTGTTGCGAACAGGCCGACATGAGTTTGCAGGACGGCGATGTGCTGGCGCTGGCGCAGAAAATCGTGTCCAAGGCCGAGAACCGTTACGCCTATTTCAATGAGGTCGAACCCTCGGGCGCAGCCCTGAAGCTGGCGAGTGAAACCGCCAAGGACCCCCGTCAGGTCGAATTGATCCTGCGCGAGTCCAAAGAAGTAGTTCGCCAGCGTCCCGGTGCGATCATCGTCGAACACCGGGAAGGCTATGTACACGCGAATGCCGGTATTGATGCCTCAAATATTCACTCTGACCCTGACAATCCACGGGTGCTATTGTTGCCCAAGGATTCCAACGCCTCGGCGAGGGCTCTGCGCCATGCGCTGCGCGAGCGCTTGGGCGTAACTCTGAATATTCTGATTAATGACAGCGCCGGGCGGGCCTGGCGCAATGGCACCTGCGGTTTTGCCCTTGGCAGTGCGGGTTTTGAAGCGCTGGTCAGCCGGATTGGCGATGCGGATTTATATGGTCGCCCGCTGGAAATTACCCAGATTGGCGTAGCAGACGAGCTGGCGGCCGCAGCCTCATTTTTGATGGGGCAGGCTGATGAGGGTGCCCCGGTGGTGTTGATTCGCGGTGCCCAGTTGCGCCCCTCGGAACAGGGCTGCGAAACCCTGATCCGCCCCAAATCTGAAGATATGTTCCGCTGATATGATGAACTTCGACGGCAAGGTGCTGGCGCTGACGGGCGGCGTGGGTGGCGCCAAACTGGCGCGGGGGCTGATCGAATGCCTTGCAACGGAGCAATTGCTGATTGTCGCCAATACCGGCGACGACTTTTCCCATCTAGGTCTCTCCATCAGTCCGGATCTGGATTCGGTGATGTACGCCCTGGCCGATCTTAACGACCCGGAGCGGGGCTGGGGGCTGGCCGGCGAAAGCTGGCAGGCAATGGACGCCCTGAAGCAGCTGGGCGGCGCCGACTGGTTTCGGTTGGGTGATCGCGACCTGTCAACCCATCTGCAGCGCAGCGTTCGCTTGAGCGAAGGCGCACCCCTGTCGCAGGTGACCGGTGAATTGTGCACTGCCTTGGGCCTGCGCCACGCCTTGGTGCCGATGACCGATGACCGCGTCAGTACCATGGTGTCGACGGCGCAGGGCGAGCTGACCTTTCAGGAATATTTCGTGCGCGAGCAGTGCGTGCCTGCGGTAAGCGGGTTTCGCTTTGACGGTATTGAGTCAGCCAGACCCTTGCCGCAATTGATGGAGTGGCTTGGGGCCCCAGATTTGAGCGCTGTAATCATCTGCCCGTCCAACCCGTTCGTGTCGGTTGATCCGATCCTGAGTTTGCCGGGTGTGCGCGAGGCCTTGCAAAGCAGCAGCGCAGCGGTGGTGGCGGTATCGCCCATTGTCGGCGGTATGGCAATCAAGGGGCCGGCGGCGAAGATGATGCAGGAGCTGAACATGCCGGCGACGGCGGTGGCCATTGCCGAGTGGTACGGCGAGCTGCTGGATGGCCTGATAATTGATAGTGTGGATCGCGAACTGGCCGCGTCCATCACCACGGCAACGCGCGTATTGCCAACCCTTATGAGCGATCTGGGCAGTAAAGTGCAACTGGCCCGTGAAGCTCTCGACTTTGCCCGACACCTTGATTAGTGTGATTCACCATGTGGGTATTTATTCCGTTAAAAGATTTTGTTCAGGCCAAACAGCGCCTGTCAGGCTTTCTCAGTCCCTCTGAGCGCCGCTGCCTGTTTCAGGCCATGGTCGAAGATGTACTGGATGGGCTGACGAAGGTCGAATCGCTGGAGCGGATTATTCTGCTGTCCGACGATCCGGCAGCGGGGCTGTTGGCGGAGCACTATCAGATTGACTGCTGGAGCGAGCGAGCGCTGGCGCCGCCGGGGCTGAATTCCGTCATCAATGCGGCGATGCAGTCGGTGGTCGGTCAGGTTTCGACCGCCATGGTGGTCCACGGCGATCTACCGCTGGCGACTGTAGACGAGTGGAATCAGGTGCTGGCTTTGCATCGTCAGTCTGATGCGGCGCGGATAACGCTGGTGACGGACCGGCATTGCGATGGTTCGAATGTGATTATCGCAAGCCCGCCGGACTGTCTGACCTTTGATTACGGGCGGGAGTCCTGTCATCGCCATAGGATTCAGGCGCTCGACAAGGGAATTCCGCTGGAAATACTGGAGCGTCAGGGATTGAGCCGGGATATCGACGACGGCGACGATCTGGCGGAGCTGCTCAGCCGAGACTGGGGCAGCCGGGCTCCCAAAACGCTGAACTATCTGCGTGAAAATGGACTTGATCAACGTATCAAAGCGCTGACCGCTGGCGAAGCGAACAGCGCTTTCATCAAAACGGATGTGGTAAGAGATTCATGAGTGACTGGCAAGGCATTGCGGCGAAAGCACGCTGTCATAACCGTTTGAGCGACGCAGAGGTACTTGCGCTCGCCGAGATGGGCGGAGAAAACGATGCCGAATTGCTGGCTCTGGCGGGCTCACTGCGCGACAGCGGTTTTCGCAATGTGGTCACCTATTCTCGCAAGGTGTTTATTCCCTTAACCCACCTCTGCCGCGATGTTTGCCATTACTGCACCTTTGCCAAAACACCCAAGCGTATCGATTCGCCCTATATGTCGGTGGAGCAGGTGCTGGATTCCGTGCGTGAAGCGGAGAAGATGGGCTGCAAGGAAGCGCTGCTGACACTGGGTGAAAAACCTGAGCTGCGCTACAAGGCTGCCCGCGAGGCACTGGCCGAAATGGGCTTTGCCACGACCCTGGAATACGTCGCCCACGTAGCCAAACGCATTCTGGAAGAAACCAGTTTGCTACCGCACATCAATGCCGGTTGTATGACAGCGGACGAGATCGCCATGTTGCGACCGGTTTCGGCATCCATGGGTATCATGCTGGAATCGGCTTCAGAGCGCCTCAGCGAAAAGGGCATGCCGCATTACGGCTCGCCGGACAAAGAGCCGGCCGTGCGCCTGGAAAC
>PAKT01000103.1 GCA_002710725.1 Spongiibacteraceae bacterium | reverse complement strand
GCCAGCTGCGCCAGCCGCAGAGGGCTGGCGAAGTGCTTGCTCAGGTAAGACTGCACCAGGGCAATCGCCTCATCCCGGTGCAGGTCGGTCTGACCGACCCGGTAGGCATGAGAGTGGAAGGGGCGACGTATTTCCGGTGAAAACTGGCGCTCGACCCGGTGGGCGATCGTGGTCCCCCAGCGCTCGCCAATCAGGTGTACCAGCAGGTCGGCGATGGAGTTGATGCTGCCGGCGCAGAAAATCCGCTCGGTTTCGGTAATCAGATAATTCCGGATCAGGTCAACCTGGGGATAGCGTTCGCTGAAATCCTCAAAATAATGCCAGTGGGTGGTGGCGGGGCGGTTTTGCAGAAGGCCCGCCTCTGCCAGCAGGTAGCTGCCTGTGCCCACCGTGCACAGTGTGCTGCCGGCGCGGTAGTGCTCATTGAGCCAGCCGCCAAGATGATCCAGATCGATCCCTTTCAAAGGGTGTCGCCAGCGGGTGGGCAGGATAATCAGGTCGCATGCGTCTGCGTCGTCGATGGCCGCTTCCGGGCTCAATGTCAGGCCGCCGGCCGCGGTTACATGGCTTCCGTCAAGCCCCAGCAATTGGACCCGAGGTGCACTCCTGCGCTGCATGCGCAGCTGATCGCTGGTGGCCTGCAGCATCTCCAGCGGCAGTGACAGGCTGGAGGTCAGCGCGTTGGGCAGGGCGATCAGGGCAATGTTGACCATGCTTATTTAATTCCTGAATATGCTACAAAGTGGCTATATTATACTATTGTATCCCTCCGGTTTTACCTAGAATCTGCCCGTCATTTGCTGTCTGGGAGTTTGAATTCGTGGCGCGGTTACCGGTTATTACAGGATTTGGCGGCATCAACGCCGCGGGCAGGTCGTCCTTCCATCATGGCTACCGGCGTCTGGTGCTGGATGCACTGCCCCAGGACAAAGCGGACAGAACCCTGCAAAGCCTGTCGGCGCTGATGGGTGTTCCAGCCAGCGAACGCGAATACATCCTTAACCATACCCTGGTCCGCAAGATTGAGGCGGGCTGGTTTGATACCGAGGCGATTCCCTGCAACAAGCCTATGCCGCTGGCACCTGCCGAGGATGTGCTGAGTTTCGTCACGCGGGCGCGCAACCTGCCGGAGCAGCTGCCCGAAAACTGGACTGTGACCGAAGTTGAAAAAGGCCGCGTGCGAGTGGATATGCGCGGCGCCAGCGATTTCCTGGTGCACACCACCCGAACCAGCGAAGTGCGCGCTGCCGGTCAGTTGCCGACCGGCTTTGATCCGGCGGCGCTCTATGCCTCGCGCAGCCATCCTCGCGGTCTGCAGCTCTCTGTTTACGGTGCGTCAGACGCCATTCAATCGGTGGGGATTGGCTGGGAGACACTCCTGTCGGCGGTGCGCCCTGATCAGGTGAGTGTCTACGCCAGTTCGGCCATGGCCCAGCTCGATGAAAACGGCAATGGCGGCCTGCTGGCCGCACGTCTTGGCGGTAAGCGGGTCACCTCCAAGCAGCTCGCGCTCGGGCTGGCCGATATGCCTTCGGATTTTGTGAACGCCTATGTGCTGGGCAGCATTGGCAGCACCGGGCCCTCGCTGGGCGCCTGCGCTACCTTCCTTTATAACCTGCGCGCCGGTGTGCAGGACATTCGCAGCGGTCGCGCGCGTATTGCCATTGTCGGTGCCGCTGAAGCGCCGATCACGCCGGATGTTATCGACGGCTATGCCACCATGGGCGCGCTGGCCACCGATGCCGGTCTGATGAAGCTGGACGGGGTGAACTCCCTCGACGAGGCTGCTTATCGTCGTGCCTGCCGTCCCTTTGGCGATAACTGCGGTTTCACCCTGGCCGAGGCGGCCCAGTTTGTGGTGCTGATGGATGACGAGCTGGCTCTGGAGCAGGGAGCGAGTATTTACGGTTCGGTGCCCGACGTGTTTATCAATGCCGACGGTTATAAGAAATCGATCTCGTCGCCAGGAGCGGGCAATTACCTGACGGTGGGCAAAGCTGCTTCGCTGGTGCGGGAAGTGTTGGGTGATAGAGCCCTGCGAGAGCGCAGCTTTGTGCAGGCCCACGGCACGGGAACGCCCCAAAACCGGGTGACCGAATCTCATATTCTCAATGAAGTCGCTAAGGCCTTTGGCATCGAGTCCTGGCCGGTAGCGGCCATAAAAGCTTATCTGGGCCATACCGTGGCATCGGCCAGCGGCGATCAGCTGGTCACGACGCTGGGTGTATGGAGTGATGGCCTGTTGCCGGGCATTGCCACCGTGAGTGAATTTGCCGCTGACGTGCATCAAAGTAACCTGGGTCTGAGTCGCGAGCACCGTGAAATCGAGGCGGACGCCGCGCTGCTGAACTCAAAGGGCTTTGGCGGCAATAACGCCACCGCGGCTGTGTTTTCCCCCAGCGCAACTCGCGAGCTGCTCCAGGCCCGCCACGGCAAGGCTGCGCTGAGCGATTGGCAGGGCCGCGAAGAGCAGGTGGCGGCGACTGCCCGGGCCTATGATGAGTCGGCCATTGCCGGCCGCGCCGAGGTGATTTATCGCTTCGATCACAATGTGCTAAAGGGGGACGAGTTGGCTATCAGCGACACCAGCATCCGCCTGCCGGGCTACGCCAATGCAGTGGACCTGAAGATCGACACTCCCTACGCCAGCTGGCTCTCCTCAAAGTAATTAACCTTTCAAGATTCTCTCAGGGGCGGCTCCGGTGGCCCTGCAAGGTCAAATCCGCCCGTTTTTTCTTAAAAATTGCTTAGGTGCCGCCACTTGGCAAGACAAGGCAGGGCTTTCATGGTTGAATGTCGCCCGGGGGAGCAGTGGCAACATAGCCATCTGCAGGCACTAGCTTCTGGATGGAGAGATGCATTGAAGAACGAAGCAAAAGCGCGGGTGGTCATTAATATGCCGCGTGAACAGGCCTGGATGAAATTGCGTGACTTAGGCCTGGCCCATAACTACGTACCGGGCATTATCAAAACCGAAATTACCACGGAAAAGAAAGAAGGTGTCGGCGCCAGTCGCAAGGTGTATCAGAGTGAAACCAAGGCGCTGGATGAGACCGTGGTGGAGTGGAAGGAAGGCTACGGTTTTCTGATTCGCCTGCACAAGGGTGATACCGGCAGCCAACCGCCCTTCAAGGAAGCCTTTTTTCGCTATCACATTGACGAGGCGGGCAACGGACAGACCGCTCTGACGACGTCCCTGATCTACACCATGCGCTGGGGCTGGTTTGGCGAGTTTCTGCAAAACCGCTTTCTTGCTGGTATCTTTCGCTCTGTTATTCGCGATGTAGCGATTAGCATGAAAGCCTACTATGAGAGCGGCGAGCCGACCACACCGGAAAAGCTGAAACAGATCAAAGCGGACATGAAATCCTGATCTTATGGATGCCTTGACCCTTCTCCAAGAGCGAAATTCTGCGCCAAAACTGACTGAGCCCGGGCCGAGCCCGGACGAAATAAGCACCCTGATTCGAGCAGCACTGCGGGCGCCGGACCACGCCCGCTTGCGGCCCTGGCGTTTTCTGTTGATCGAAGGGCAGGCGCGACATGACCTGGGCGACGTATTCGCGCGCGCCCTGCTGCGCCGCAACCCTGAGGCGAGTGACGCCGATCTGGACAAGGCGCGCAGCAAGGCGCTGCGGGCACCGCTGATTATTGCGGTGGTTACGGTCTACAGTGAGCACCCCAAAGTTCCCTTGTTAGAACAGCAGCTCTCTGCCGGTTGTGCTGCTCACGGTATTCTGTTGGCCGCCGAGGCCCTGGGTTACGCCGGTATATGGCGCACCGGCGCAAACGCCTTCGACCCGGAGGTCTTGGCTGAGCTGAACCTCGCAGAAGACGAATCGCTGGTCGGCTACCTTTATATCGGCAGTCGCGACGGCCGCGCCAAACCTCTACCGAATTACGACAGCGCCGACTTTGTTTCTTATTGGCAGGCTGATGAATAACGGCCAATCAAGTGGAGCGACCATGCAAACCTTTGAAACGCTTAGCCTCAATATTGAAAACCATATCGCCCACGTAGAGCTGAATCGGCCGGATAAGGCCAATGCGATGAACCTTCCTATGTGGGGCGAGCTGCAGACCTGTTTTGAGTCGCTGTCCGATGACCCCGAGGTCCGTGTTGTTGTACTCAGTGGCGCGGGCAAACATTTCTGTTCCGGTATTGATCTGGATATGTTTGCCGCTATTGCCAACGACAGTCAGAGCGAACCGGCCCGCAAGGCAGAACAATTGCGTCAGACCATTCTGCGTCTGCAGGACAATCTCAGTGCCATAGAAAAGTGTCGCAAGCCGGTATTGGCCGCGATTCACGGCAGCTGTGTCGGTGGTGGCATCGATATGGTGAGCTGCTGCGACATGCGCTACTGCGCACAAGGCAGCACTTTTTCCATTAAAGAAATCGATATTGGCATGACCGCCGATGTCGGTACCTTGCAGCGTCTTCCCCATATTATTCCCCAGGGTGTTGTGCGTGAGCTGGCTTATACGGGCAGAAATGTCGAGGCGAGCGAAGCGCGTGACATTGGTCTGGTCAATGCGGTCTATGAAAATCGCGAAGCGCTGCTGGAAGGGGTAATGGGCATTGCCGCCGATATCGCCAGCAAATCACCACTGGCCGTTCGCGGTACCAAAGAAATGCTGGTGTATACCCGGGACCACTCGGTAGCTGATGGCCTGAACTTTATTGCGACCTGGAATGCCGGCATGTTGAGTCAGGCCGATGTGATGGCTGCACTGACCGCTCGTATGGAAAAGAAAGTGGCAAAGTTTGACAGCTAGCGTGACCGATCGCATCACTGTGTATGCGGGTCGGTTTGCTATCATAACAACGACGAGAAACGAGCGATCTGCGGTTTGATCAAACAGAAAAGCATGACCATTTTCAGCACGCCGCTGATCTCCCAGTTTTTGCGTCTGGTGTCCTTCATCGGCCTGAAACTCACCGGTTGGAAGACGGTCGGCGAGCCACCCAAGCACGATAAATACGTCATGATCGCGATACCTCACACCAGCAACTGGGATTTTCTGGTGATGTTGCCGGTGGTGCTGAAGTACAAGCTGGATGTTCACTGGATGGGTAAGCACACGCTGTTCCCCAAACCGATACGCTGGTTTGTTCGCTGGATGGGAGGCATCCCGATTGACCGCCGCTCAGCCCGGAATACGGTAGAGCAGGCAGCTGAGGCCTTTCACCGATCAGAGCAGCTGGTGCTGCTGATCACGCCCGAGGGTACCCGCCGCAAGGTGGATCGCCTGAAGGCCGGTTTTTACCATATTGCCACGCGTGTCAATGTGCCCATTCAGCTTGCCTACCTCGACGCCAAAACCAAGGTTGTTGGTTTCGGTCCTCTCGTTCACCCCACCGGTGACTACGAAAAAGACGTCAAAGAGATACTTGCTTTTTACAGTGACAAGCAAGGTATCCGCTCTGAATTTGATATGGACGGCTGAAGATACAGCCGCAAAAAAGCTGACAGAGGAAGGGAAATGCGCAAGCTGTTTGTGATGTTGCTGTGGGTGTCTCTGGCGACGATCGGCCCTGTGGCCGCGAAAACGCCAGATGATATTCGCGCTGCAACGGAGGCCGTCGATACCGCCGCGATTGCGGCGGAAAATGCGGATAACTGGCTGGGCCACGGCAATGATTACCGCGAGCAGCGCTACAGCCAGCTCGATCAGATCAACGATGACACGATAGAAAATCTGGGCTTGGCCTGGTCCTTCGACACCGAATTCAATCGCGGGCTTGAAGCAACGCCCATCGTGGTCGATGGTGTTATGTTTGTCACCGGCAACTGGAGCGTTGTTTACGCGCTGGACGCGAAAACCGGCAAACGACTCTGGAAGTACGATCCTGAAGTGCCCCGCGAGTGGGCAAAAATGGCCTGCTGCGATGTGGTGAACCGCGGGGTGGCGGTTTATCAGGGCAAGGTTATTTTCGGCACTCTGGATGCGCGCCTTATTGCGCTGGATGCGGCCACCGGTGAGAAACACTGGGAGGTTCAAGCCGCAGACATCAAACAATACCCCTACACCATTACCGGTGCACCGCGCGTTTTTAAAGACAAAGTGATCATCGGTAACGGCGGCGCAGAGTACGGTGTGCGCGGCTTTGTCAGTGCCTTTGACGTGAATACCGGTGAAGAGCTGTGGCGCTTCTACACCGTGCCGGGCAACCCGGCTGACGGTTTCGAAAATGAAGCCCTGGAACGGGCCGCCGACACCTGGACCGGTGAGTGGTGGAAGATGGGCGGCGGTGGCACCGTCTGGGATTCCATCGTCTACGACCCTGAGCTCGATCAGCTCTATATTGGTGTTGGCAATGGCTCCCCCTGGAATCACAAGATTCGCAGCCCGGAAGGGGGCGATAACCTCTACCTGTCGTCTATTGTGGCGCTGAACCCGGATACCGGGGAGTACTTGTGGCACTACCAGCAAACGCCGGGGGAAAGCTGGGATTTCACCGCTACCCAGCACATCATGCTGGCGGATATGGAATGGCAGGGTGAAGCCCGCAAGGTGCTGTGGCAGGCGCCCAAAAACGGCTTCTTCTTTATTGTCGATCGCAGTAACGGAAAACTGCTGTCGGCAGAACCCTATGCTCGTGTGAACTGGGCGACTCACTATGATATGGAAACCGGCCGCCCGGTAGAAACCGATCGTGCGCGCTACCAAGACAAGCCGGAATTTATCAGGCCTTCGTCAATGGGGGCTCACAACTGGCACCCGATGGCCTACAGCCCGAAAACCGGGCTGGTCTACATTCCGGCAATAGATGCCTTATTCAAATACGGCGATGCCAAAAACTATCTGCATCAGTGGGGCCACTGGAACCTGGGGATTCCGCTGGAACAGGATGCGGCGCCTAACCATATTCTCGCCCAGCTTATGCTGCGACAGGTGACTACCGGCTCGCTGCTGGCCTGGGATCCGGTAACTCAGTCGGCGGCCTGGTCTGTACCCTATCAGCGTCCCTGGAACGGTGGTGTGTTGGCCACTGCAGGAAACCTGGTGTTTCAAGGTACGGCAAAGGGTGAATTTCGCGCCTACCGCGCCGATACCGGGGAACAGCTCTGGTCGTTTGACGCCCGTACCGCGATTATTGCCGCGCCGGTAAGCTATACCGTCGAGGGCGAGCAGTATGTAACAGTGCTCGCCGGGCAGGGCGGAGCCTTTGGGCTGGTAGCGGGCTATGAGCAGGAAGGCGGCATTCCGCCCAGCCGGGTGCTGACCTTCAAGCTCGGCGCAGAGGGCACACTCCCTGCCAATCCGGAGAAGATTCTGTTTGAAGCGCCGTTGCCTGAAGCGGTGACGGAAGAAGAGGTCAAGAAAGGGCGCACGCTCTACCATGAGTACTGCTCGGGCTGTCACGGCGTCGACGCGGTCTCGAATGGCGCAATACCGGATCTGCGCCACCTGCCGCCGGTGTTCTACGAAAACTTCGATGCCATTGTTCTTGACGGCATGATGCGCAAGGCGGGCATGGTTGGCTTCAGCGATGTGCTGGATAAAGAAGACTCGCGTCTGATCAAAGCCTATGTGCTGACCCAGGCCCAGGAAGATCGGAAAATCCGTGAAACACCAAGCTGGTGGATGTCGATCAAGATGGTGTTTTTCAAAACGGTTGCCAATATTCTCGGCTGGATTATGGATAAAGTCTGACCGCATTGCTCAGGCGCGCAGCATTCCGGCTGCGCGCCTCTTCGTAATACCTTCCCCGAATTGTCATAAATCTGATTCTTTGTATCGGCCCTAATTTCCTGAATCCAGAGCACTTCTTCCTCTCTTTTTCATCCAAACTCCCTTGTTCTACCACGTTGCCATCTGCAGGTTTCATATTACTGTCGTTCAGCTGACATAAATACGTCACACATTCCCATTAACCTCAGCCGCAGTTACAGACATGGAGGCGTGGGTTGAAGACATGGAGCAACCCCGCGAGTAACTGAACGACCTCTTACAAAGTCTTTCTCAGTTGGGAGCAGCATAAATGTTGAAACGAGTATTGATATCCAGTGTAGTCGCCGGCGCTCTGGTCGGTTGTACCGACAGCGGTGACGTAAACCTTTCACCCACCAATATCAGCACGGGCGGCGGCACTGGCGGCGGCACTGGCAGCAATGTCTGTGCTAGCTACACCGAATCGGGGCAGACCTTCCAGGGTAGCTTTGATGGTCAGGACTGTGTGTATTCCGCGCTGTTTGTCAGTGACAGCAAGCCTATCACCGTAGACTCCGTCACTTTTTCCAACTTCGGTGGCAAGCATATTTTTGAAGACAGCCTGTTTATAGGTGAAGACGTCAACGCGAGCGCAGCCCAGGCCGGCAAGCGCATTCCCCAGGAGGCCGAGGGCACCCGCCTGAATATCGCCGCCGGCGTGACCATGGTCTTCAAGAATACCGACGGTTATGTTCGCATCGCTCGCGGCTCGCAGATCTTTGCAGAAGGTACCGCCAGCAGCCCGATTACATTCACCTCTGACGAAGACGCCATTCTCGGAACCGCGACAGAAAGTGATCGCGGTCAATGGGGCGGCATCCAGATCAACGGCAATGGCCGCACTAACAAGTGTCACGACGGTACCAGCACCGGTTCCGGCTTTGCATCCAAAGGCAGTACTAGTGACTTTTCCGCTACCGCAAACAATGTACACAACTGTCATGTAACCGCTGAAGGCCGTCCTGCGACTTACGGTGGTAACAACAACGCCGAAAATTCCGGTGTACTGACATACGTTGTAATCAAACACGCTGGCTTTGAAGTGGTAGACGGCGACGAGCTGAATGCCCTGACCCTGAACGCAGTTGGCAGCGGCACCACCATCAGCCACGTTCAAACCTATACCTCTCAGGATGATGGTTTCGAAATGTTCGGCGGCGCCGTCAACATGGATCACATTGTTGCCGTCAACGTAGGCGATGACTCTATCGACTATTCAGAAGGTTACAACGGCGACATCCAGTACGCGGTGGTAGCGCATACCTCCGGTGGTAACCGCTGTATCGAAGGCGACAACACCGGTGGCAGCCGCGATGATGGCTTCACGCCGACGACCAAACTGCGTATTTCCAACCTGACCTGTGTCACCAGCAACGTCGACGAAAATGCAGGCACGAACCCCAGCGGTAAGGGGGACTCTGAGGGTCCGCTGTATCGCGAAGGCGCATTCTTTGAAATGTATAACTCGCTGGTTACGTCCTACGCAACCTCAATGGCGAGCAATGAGTGTCTCGAGCTGGACGACTCTGAAGGTCCGCAGACCATCGACGCTGCACAGGCTGGTACCAGCATTGCTTCCAGCAACGTAATCGCCTGTAGCGAAGCCACCAAAGCGGGTGCCGATGCCGCAAACGCTGGCTTTGATCTGGTCAACTGGCTGGCAGGCGGCGGTGCCAACGCGCAAACGCCCGCTAACAGCAATACCAACAACGTGCTGATCACCGGTGCCGATGTGGCCGCCAGCGCAATCGGTTCGGTCCTGGAAGGCACAGCTGGATCGCGTGCCTACCTGACGGCTGCGAGTATTCAAAACGGTGCCGGCACTCAGGTATTTGACCAGTCCACACAACTGTTTGACGCGGCTACGCTGGGTTCGATCTTCAAGACTCCGACTTATCTGGGCGGCGCCAACAGCGGTGATAACTGGCTGGACGGTTGGACTGTCGGCTTCGACAAGCCCTTCAATCCGTAACCCTCTGTTGAAACACGACGGGCTGTGAGGGCGCATTGGCGCCCTCACTTACAGCCAAACAATCAGACTCTTCAGAATTGTGGGTTACTTATCATGAAACTATTTACACGAAGCCGTTTGTCGCAGGCCATTCTGCTCGGCACCGTCTTCGGATCAGGCGCAGTGCTGGCGCAGCAGGACGAGGGCTACACGCCCGAGATCGCTGCACCGGGGCCGATCGAAGAAGTGGTGGTGACCGGGCGCTTGAAAAGCGTTGCCGCGTCCATTGTCGATGAGCGGATTGATATTCCATTCTCGGCGGATTTTCTGGGTTTTGAAGCGATTGCCCGCGCAGGTGATTCCACCATCGCCGGTGCGCTGCGCCGACTGCCCGGCCTGACCCTGATCGACAATAAGTTTGTCTATATTCGCGGGCTGGGTGAGCGCTACTCCAGTGTTACGGTGAACGGTGCGGTTGTGCCGTCACCGGATCTGGCGCGCAGTGTTATCCCGCTCGATCTGTTCCCGACCTCGATTGTTGAATCGATCAAAGTGCAGAAGGCCTTCGGTTCATCGACCCCGGCCAACTTTGGCGGTGGTGCGATTGATGTCAGAACAAAATCCTTTCCGAAAGCGCCACTGATAAGTTTCAGTGTGGGTACGGGCGGCAACAACATCAGCCATAAAGGCCTGGAGTATAACGACAGCAGCATCAAGCCCCTGCCTGATGAAATCGCTGGCGCCATTGCCCGTTACCAGGGCGATATCTCCCAAACCAATATCTTCAATACCGAAAACGACGCCGGTAACAACACCACCGCCCAGCAGGCTGAGCAGATTCAGCGCAACCTGATGCTTGCCCTGCCGCGCAAAATCGGCATAGGCGAGAATCTCGACAACAAACCCGACACGGATTACAAACTTGCACTGGGTAATTCCTGGGATGTGGGCTATCAGTGGCTGGTAGGCGGTTCTGTCAGCGCGGCAATAGGTGAAAAGTTTCGAAACAAAGATCAGGTCAACCGCGAGATCGGTAGTCCCGAAGAGCGCTTCGCTGACATACGCCGGACCACGGAAGAAGAGCGCCAAACCTATTCAGCAACCCTGGGCGCTGAATACGGCAACACCCATGCGGTGGGTTTCAGCTTCTTTGATATCCAGCACGATGTGAAGGATGCCAGCATTTCGAGAGGTTTTGACTCCAACAACAAGCCGGCAGACGGTAGGCGGGTAATCGAATACCAGACACGCACCGAAGAGCGTGCTTTGGAAATGTACCAGTTGACCGGCGAGCATAGCTTTGAAGGTCTGGAGTACCTCTATAACTGGAGTGAGCATCTGGCATTCCTGGAACCGCTGCGTTTTTCCTGGTTTTACTCGGATGCGCAAGTTACCACCGATGTGCCTAACCAGACCAACTATAACGGCTCCACTGACCTGGCCACTGGCTTTACCCAGATATCGCCAGCGCCCGCAGCCGGGCAGCATACCTTTCTCGAACTGGATGACGACGAAGAGAGCTGGGGCGGCAGTTTCGAATTGCCGGTGTATCTGGACCAGACTGAAGTCACGGTCAAAGGCGGCTATGCGGCTTCGGAAAAATTCCGTGAGTACTACCAGTACACCTTTAATGTGAGCACGACCGGGCTTTCCAGCTCGGTGCTGGCAGGTGGCCCCGGCCGCGTCATGTCAGACCCGGTGCTGGGTGATCTCGATAATGACTTTAGCGCGTCGCTGGGCAGCAATTTCGGCACTGAAAGCTACGTCGCTGCGCGCAAATTGAATGCCTACTTTGGAGAACTGGATGTGCGCCTCAGCGAGAATTGGCGGGTTACCGTCGGCTCGCGTTGGGAGGAGTACAAACAGGCCCTGCTGACGGTGGACCTGCTGGACTTCAGCGGTGCTGCGGTTCAGGCGCAGATTCAGGCCTTGCAGGACCCCAATCAGCGTTTTGCCTTTATCGAAGACGACTGGTACCACTCTGCGGCGTTGACCTTTTCAGACTTCGGCCTGTTTGGCTCGGAAGAATACCAGCTGCGAGCCAGTTATGCGCAAACCGTGGTCCGCCCGGATTTGCGTGAAACGGCGCAAGTGGTCTATATCGACCCGCAGATCAACCAACGGGTGCGCGGTAATCCCTTCGTAGAAAAGTCTGACATCGATCATCTGGATCTTCGTGCAGAGTTCTTCTACGAGAACGGCGACAACTTTACCGTGTCACTGTTCTACAAGGATATCAGTGCGCCGATCGAAACGGTTCGTCAGCCTGGCTCGGATGACAACGTGGTATTGACCTACGAGAATGCCAAATCCGGTGACATCTATGGTGTCGAGGTGGAAGGGCTGCTGACAGTGCCTGCTGACCTGATCGGTATCGACGGCTTCTTTGTGTCGGGCAATATGGCGCTGAGTGACTCTGAGGTGGAGATCGATACCACCAACAACGTATTGACCAATGAGACGCGCCGGCTGACCGGTCACTCCGAGTACGTGATGAACGCCCAGCTGGGTTACGATTCACCGGGTGGTATTCACAGTGCCTCGTTGATCTACAACGTGTTTGGTGAGCGCATCTATTTTGCCGGCGTAGCGGGCAATGACGATGCCTTCGAGCAACCTTTCCACTCGCTGGATCTGACCTACACCTTCTATCCGACGGAAACCCTGTCTTTCAGCCTGAAAGTTCAGAATATCCTGGAAGAAGAGCGTGAGTTCGAGCAGAAGAACTCCTCTGGTCGCAACGTCACCATCCTGGAGCAGGAAGTTGGTCGCAGCTGGGGCCTGAGTGCCAAGTGGTCTTACTGAGCCCCTCTGTGATTGGGTAAACCAACCCGGGTGGCTTTGCCATCCGGGTTTTTTCGTTCTGGGAGACTGCATATTAGCGCTTGCATGTTTTCAGGCGCGCACTTACGATTGACTCAATTCAACCGAACACAATACCGAACACAACATGAACCAACTTCATTCCATGAAATGCGTCGCGATTCGCTGGTTTTTCCGCCCGGCGAAGTGCGGCTGCGTGTCTGGATGAAGTGATTCTTTTTTCATTAAGGCCGCAGAAATCTGCGGCCTTTTTCGTTTCAGGCTCCAGGTTTTTGCGGCAAGGCAGGGGAGAGTGCCGCCATGGGGCCACCATTGGCTTACCTGATTGTGATTGCCGTCTGGGCAACCACGCCACTGGCAATAAAGATCAGCAGCGAGTACTACGCGCCGCTGACGGCTGCCGCCATGCGTTTTGCGCTGGCGTCACTGATTGCCTGCAGTCTGGTCGCGCTGTTTCACGGAGGCAGCGGACTCAAGCGTCGTCACTGGAAAGCCTACGCCATCGCCAGCCTGAGTATCTTCCCCAATATGCCGCTGGTATACAGCGCCACAGCATACATCTCATCGGGGTTGATCTCGGTCATCCTGGCGACCTCGCCTTTTGTGATGGGGCTGTTGTCCATTGTCATTCTCAAGAGCAACCCGTTTACGCCGCTCCGCCTGTTGGGGCTCGGCATTGCGCTGGCAGGTCTTACGCTGATTGTGGGTCGTCAGATATCCCTCGGCGGGGATGCGTGGATTGGGGTGCTGTTGATGTTCGCCTCAACACTGGTGTTTTCCCTGAGCAACGTGTTGTTAAAGCAGCTCGATACTCACGCTATTGATCCGCTCGAGCAAAGCCTGGGAGCGATGACTTTTGCCCTGCCAGGCTTGGTGCTGTGCTTTGTGCTCTCTGAGCAGTCGGTGCCGCCGCTGGTGATGAATCAGTCCGCCTGGGCGATTGCCTATCTCGCGGGCGTGGGCTCTATTCTGGGCTACATGGCTTTTTACTATGTGCTGCGAACGATGCCGTTCGAGCTGGTTGGATTAGTGCCGTTGATTACACCAGCGCTGGCAATGACGCTCGGTGTTGTAGTGGCGGGTGAGTTGGTCAGCGATTCGCTGAAGCACGGCAGCCTGTTGATCCTGCTTGGGTTGGCAGTCTATGAGTTGCTGCCACCGCTGATGCAGAAGTGGCGCCGCCGCTCAATTGTCGTCGGCCCCTGTGCCGGGAGTGCGCAAAATCAACAGGCCGCCGCTGACCACTAGCGCAATGCCCAGCACGGTTGGGGTGTCCGGGATGACACCCCAGATCATCCAGTCCAGCAAGCCGCTGAAGACCAGCGCGAAATAGCTGGTGGGCGCCAGTATTGACGAGGGCACATAGGCAAAGGCCTTGGTGTAAATAACAAAGGTGCCGTACATAACAACGCCAACGTAGGCCAGCCAGGGCAGGGCATCCACCGGGATCGGCTGGTAGTTGAGCGCAAAGAAGGGCAGTACGAACAGCAGTGAGATCGTGAAATAGTAGAACAATATCCGGCTTTCCGGTTCGGTGCGTGCCAACTCCCGGGTGCCGACCATGGAGATGGCCAGCCCGACTCCGGAACTCAGGGCAATCAACTGCCAAACGCTGATTCCATCAAAGGTAGGGCGCAGTACCAGTGTCACGCCGGCAAAGCCGATCATCAGCGGGATAAGCCGGGCAGCGGGTATGGCGCTGCGATACCAGACCAGTATTACCAGGGGAACCAGCAGCGGTGCGGTGTTGCGAAACAGGGTCGCTTCCACCAGTGGCATGTGCTGCATGGCCAGATAGTAGGTGTAAAAGCAGGCGCAGCCGCTGACGCCGCGAACGATATGGGTAAACGGGCGCCTGGTCAGTACCGCGCGTTTGCCATTGCGCAGCCACCAGGGCAGCACCATGACAAAGCAGATCAGGTATTGGGCCAGTACGATCGCCGAAATATGCACCTGGCTGCTCAGATGCTTGCCCGCAGCAGCGACGGTACTGCCGAGAAATACGGTGAGAATGCCCAAGGCTACGCCTAGGGCAAATTGTCGGGGGTTGGCAGCGTTGATAGTTATTGTCCGTTGCACAGTCTTTGTGCGTTAAGTCCTGCTTTCTTAATTGTTTTGGAAAGGTAGACTGATCGCTTCGAATGGCAAGTGTAAGGGTAAGTGATGTCTTTGTGGAAGCAGCCTGCAACTGTGGAAGAGCTCAATCGAATGCAGAGTGGCAGTATCGCCAGTTATCTGGGTATTGAATTTGTGGATATTGGCGAAGATTATCTGGTGGCAACGCTGCCGGTTGATGAGCGCACTCGCCAACCTTTCGGCTTGTTGCATGGCGGTGCTTCTGTCGTGCTGTCGGAAACGATGGGCAGTGTCGGTGGCTTTCTTGCCGCAGACCCCGGGTCAATCGTAGTCGGCCTGGAAGTGAACGCCAATCACCTGCGTTCGGCGACCGAGGGGCGCGTCACAGGAACTTGCCGGTCTTTGCATATCGGGCGTACTACACAGGTATGGGAAACCCGGATACATGACGCGCAAGAGCGGCTGATCAGTGTGTCTCGTTTAACTGTTGTGGTGAAAGCGCCTAGAACCTAGACGCCCTGCAGTTTCCGCACCGCCTCAACTTCAAGGTCCTGCAGGTCTTCGAGAATGCCATCGAGTACCTTGCTGATTTTGGTGCAGGTGCGGATGGTTTCTATTTGCGGCCAGGCGGCGCGTTCGCCTTCGCGCATCAGGCCGACCAGCTCCTCTTCCGAGAGTTTGGCCAGCAGCTTGCGCAGATCGTAGAAGCGAAAGCTGGGTACGATATTGATGTCCCCCGAATACTCCTGCTTGGCCAGGCTGTGCATACTGTTGAGCACCATATTGACCCTGGGCATATCCTGCAGGTAGTTCTGGGAAATAAAGCGCTGGGCGTCCAGCACTTCGGTCAGGGCAGCGCGGCCGATACCGGTAAAAACAGTAGACAGGCCACCGCGTTTTTTCTTGCGGCTGATAAAGGGCAGTACCACCGGGTTGATCTGGCTGACCAGAAAATGATTGACGCCGTACATGCGCGACAGCCGTTTGGCGGGCAGGTCGTCGGAAATCGAGCCATCAATCCACTTGCGTGATGCAAGGTAGGGCTGGCTGTCGCCGTAGACATTTTTTGCCTGCAGGCTGACCGGCGGGTAAACGCCTGGTACCGCGCAGGACGCCAGCACCGCTGTGCGGATGTAGACGTTGGGCGAGGCGATGGCATTGAGCAGACGCGAGGTCTGGTGCGGCTCCGCCGGCGCAATGGAGATACAGATATTGCGCCCGGTTTTGCGGTAGGCCTCTTCAAAGGTCATGTCTGGAATCAGACGAGCGATCAGATTTTGCAGATCGTGGATATCGATATTGGCGCGGGCGCCGCGGAACATGCGGTTAAACCAGCTCGCTTCCTGCTTGGCCTCGAACGCGAGGTGCTTCGCGTCCATAAACTGTTCCATTTCATCGTCATTGTGCGTGCCCAGTACGGCGGCGACAATGGAGCCGGCGCTTGAACCGGAAATCACATTGGGCAGCAGGCCCTGTTCCAACAGCGCTTTAACCACGCCAATATGGTAGAAACCGAGCGCGCCGCCGCCACTGAGCATAAGCGCCGAACGGCCATAACACTGGCTGGCGCGGTTGAAGAAATCTAGCTTGTCTTCAAAGCTGATTTTGGGGTTGTTGGTGGTCGCGATGTGCTGGAGGGCTTCGGCAATTTCATCGACGTAACTTTCGATGAGGTGCTTGGTTCCGAATTTGGATCGGGAGTGTACGGCGGCCTTACCCATACCGGCCATATTGCCGTGAATTCCTTCGTTCAAGGTAAACAGCAGGCCGATGTCATCCTGTCGGCTGCGCAGCGCGCGTAGCCTGTCCAGACGATAGCGGATGGAGACGTGATCATAGAGACGGGTTTGGTCCATCTTGCGCCACTGGCTGAGACCGACCAGATCGTCCCAGGCTTGAGCTGCCTGAGCCCACTGCTCGTAGGTTTCGGCGCTACGAAGTCGGTCTTCAAGCTGTTTGCGTCGTCTCATCGGTAACTGCACATCGTCATCCTGGGTAATATTGACACTTGAAACATTGTAGAGGGTCTGACAGATGAATAACAGCTGCTCCGGCCCCGCTTCTTTCTGTCCAGGCAACACTGCCCGGGCAGTGTTGCAGCTATGTGAAATACTGTGATTTAACCCGAAGTCGCTCACCCTCCCGATATGACTTGCGTATAATTGCCCCTCGCATTACCGTCAGGGAAGAATCTATGGGCTCCGAATCATTCATGGCTGAAAAATTACCGCAACGTCGTCGACCCCTGCAGCTGGCCGAACTGGGAGTGCGCGGCTCAGTGCGTCTGTTACAGACCTGTGCCGTCGTCTATCCCAAGGCCTTACGCTGGTTGATTGACTGGCGGG
>PAKT01000102.1 GCA_002710725.1 Spongiibacteraceae bacterium | reverse complement strand
GGTCAGGTGGTAGACGAAGGCAATGGGCAGCAAGGTGTAGCCGAAATCCAGCGCCAGCTGTCCGATAGTGCGCTGCGACCCGGTCAGTAGCTTGGCCAGCTTCAGTGTCAGCAAATACAACACCAGATAAACGAAGGGGGACGCCAGCAGACACAGCGTACCCCAGGCGACATACCAGGGCATAAACACCTCGATCGCATTGATCGGACGAACGCCCTGCCACTGCGTCATCCAGCCCGTAGGGTCGCCCCAGAACAACATTGACCACCACTGGGTCGCCTT
Organism: Spongiibacteraceae bacterium; assembly: GCA_002710725.1. GTDB lineage: Bacteria > Pseudomonadota > Gammaproteobacteria > Pseudomonadales > Spongiibacteraceae > Litorivivens. Next base: position 14,028 of record PAKT01000102.1, on the reverse strand, counting down.
AAGCCCATCGAAGGCAGTGGTAGACAGCATCGCCAGCGCAAATGTCACCGTACTGATATGTCTCGGTGCCTCTTGAGTCAGCCCGCTAAACGGCCAGCGCAGCGACAATTGGCCGGGCTCACCGCTCTCCCCGCGCTGGTAATGAATGGGCGCCATCAGCGCGACCAGCCGGAAAAACACCGAGAAAAACTCGCAATGCCGAAACCAGGCGCGCGCTCCTACCAGCCAGACACCCCCGAGGTTGAGCAAGGTGTACGCGGTAAGAAATGTAGCCAACGGCTTGGGCCTGCCACTGCCGAACAATTCAAACCAGATAAAGCCGAGATACAGCAAAAGTGCCGGCCAATCCGCCAACGCGCGCGGATAATCGATTCGCCCCGCGCAGAAGTTGCGCCAGACTCGCCCGATGCCGTTGGCCAGGCTGTGCCAGGGGTTCAGCGCCGCATAAAAATTACCGATAAACAGCGTCAGGTAGGTGAACAGCAGAACAAAGATTATCCAGAAAAAGGTCAGACTGAAATTGCGCAGCGGGTCGCGGTGGCCGAGAAAGCCGGTCGCGATGCACAGCAGCAGAATGAAAACCGCAAACAGGCGCAAGGCCGGCATTACGCGTCGCAGGGCAGGCAGAACACTGATTGGCCTTGAACCCGCTGCATGGGGCCCAGCCGGTGAGGTCATAAACAGCGCCGCAACCACAAAGGAAACGACCAGTGTGGCAGCGGCGCCCCAGCCATACAGCCAGAGCGGAACCGGCAAGGTGTAAAGCCGCCCGAAGCTGTGCGCCAGCGCGACTGTGGGCAAAGCCGCCAGCAATAGGCCGGCGAATACAACAGGCCAAAAACGCACCAACTACTCCGACCGGCAACGAGGGCTTAACATTCCCCTAGCGAGGTACCGTTTGCGGAACCGGTAGGGTCCGCGCGTGGGCAGAGGCTTCCAGTGTCTGCTCCCACATTCGCAGATAGGTTTCGGCTGAATTGTAGAACGAGTCCAATGCGTCCTTGCCACCTTCCAGCCGGATCTCTTCCACAAGGTCGGGGATCATGCCGTAGTGGTACATACCGCCTTCATTGACGTTCCAAAGCCTGCCGTTATCACTGGGAATAAGCAGCATCTCCAAGGTGAGTGACTCGATGTCACTGAATTGTGGGCCCCAATCGTCACCGCTGAAAAACTTGACGGGGTAATTCACGGGGGGACGACCCATGCCTCGCGGCCCCGGCAGGGTCCGCAAGCCGTTGGCATCCGCGCCATAACCGACCGAGAATTCTCGCGCGGTGCCGGAGGCATCCCACAGGGGTTTCAGCTGCTCAAGAAACTGCACGTGGTCAAAACCATTTTTGTTACCTGGGTAGATCACCCCGCCCTGCTTGATAATCTGTTTGGCCTGTTCGTTGTTGATGCCACCCTGCCCGCCGTGGCCGGATACCATGGGGTAATCCGGCTCCGTGGTAGCGGTGTAGTCGAGCATGATCTGTTTGCTTTTTATCTCGGCGTGGTCGATATCGATGATAAAGCCCTTCTTCATCATTTTGTCGATGGCGTAGATGCCCAGCTCGGTCACGGTGCGCGCGTTGCAGCGTCGACCGGGCTCCAGCGTTGGCAGGGTGCCATTGGTTGCATCCAGCAGCGCAGAAGAAATGGGATCATTACCCAAACTGCTCAGCAATGGCGCGTCCGCGGCCAGAGACTCCAAGCCAGCTTCGTAGAGGAACTTCTCGCCCACGCCACCGTCTTCACAGGCATAGGTCTCGAAGAAGCGATTCGTGCCATAAAAATTGACAAACTCCAGGATAGCTTGGAACAAACCGGCTCCACCCAGGGAGCTATCCACATCGTGAAAGGGAAAGACCTGACGTACACCGGCATCCCAAACGCGATCGATTTCAGCGTCGATATCGTCTTTGGTGCAAGACGAGGTCTCATCGCCATTAGGCAGGAATTCCACGTTGCAGCCCCAGATATTGGTGAATTCCAAACCAGGGATCACCGCCAGCTTGCCGGCGGCGATTACCTCACGCGCCTCGGCCGGCGAGCCGACGATACGGAAGAAGCCCTTGCCGGGCCCACCAAACTGCGCATCAATGTAGTCCTGCATGTCGCTCAGGTATTCGACCTGCTTCATGCCGACACTCATATCCACGCAATCCAGATCCAGCGGGTTCTGGCCGCGGGAAGGCCCAGTCGCCTGAGCCACCTCGCACAAGGCCTCAATGTTGGTGCCCAGCACTGTCATCAGGCGCAGACCTGACATCCAGGCGCGCTCCACCCAGCGCCAATACATCTGTTGATGCAACATCGAATCATGTGCCGGCCAGTCGATAAAAGTCGGCCAGCCCTCGGTATCGTGGGTGGTACCGGGCGAGGTATCAAGAATCAGCGCCTCCGGATCCGTAATGCCATTGGGCCCGTGAAAACTCTCGCAGTTACCCAGCGCGTGGGGCACGCCAAAACGATGGACGGCCTGGCCCCACTGCACACCACCGGCCGAGGGGCCGACATTGCGGCTGCCATCCGACATTTCGCTGCCCATGGACATATGGGCGTGAACCTCGGCAAAGCCCAGCACCGGCTCATTAACGTTGCCGGTATAGCTCTGGCCAATCACGCCCAGCGGCATTTCCGGGTACTCGGCACAGCCGAAGGCGGCCTCAAAGGTCAGCGGCGCCGGCGTATCGCCGAGTACCAGCAGCCCGTTCTCACCGACCGCCAGCGAACCACCCAGCGTAGCCGCATTGAGGACCTCGCCCCTTTCCGTAAAGGTCCAATCGGAACCATCTTCAGCCTCTAAAAGCGGCACCGTCGACACCTCAGAACCGCTGGCCGTCATCAGCATCTCGTCCGGCGTGTAAAACAGGTAGCGCGCCAGGTTGGCCGCCCGCATATAGAACTTTTCAGCACTGGCAGCACTGGTGCCATTGGCGACAAAAGTCTCGCCATCGCGCACCACGTAGGCGCTGCCCGCTTTCATTACCCAGCATTGGTTGTATAAGTCGTATTTGCCCAGCGATGAGACCGGGGCCGGGGGCACGCTGTTGCTACTGCTGCTTGAATCGTCGTTACAGGCGCTCAAGCCGGCCAGCAACAGCAGTGTAGTTAGAGTCCGCAGCATTGGTGCAAGAGCGTTCATAGGTAAAAACTGCTGAGCCATCGGGAAATATCCTGTGCGTTTTTATTGTATTAAACCGTTGATTCTTCGCCCTATTTCAGGGGAGACCGGGGTCAAAACTGCTCTCCACCGGGAAATTGACGCTGCCCACATAATACACTCAGTTCAGGGGCACTGAAACCGATGGGCCTTAGAATGTGATGAGCTCGATGATAGTGATTCTCAAGCAACGCGGGCGCGGATGAAGCGCTATTGGAGGGGCAGGCAAGACCAATTACATCGATTTCAAGGCGCTAAATCGGGAGGACAAGGCCGGGGCTCATGGATCAACTCCTGCCGCACTGATGAATTCTGCCCATTTTCGCGCAACCTGTTTCCCAGCGTCACCAGATAAATAGGACAATCCATGCCCCCGGCTTTCTGCGCTGATGATATGGGCGATGGCTTCACTGGTTTTGTGCATATGTAAAAGTGCATACATCTCGGCTGCAGCTGCCAAATGCCGGGTAATTTTCGGGCGCTCATTTGATTCATTAGTGCGCTCTAACGCATCTCTCAATGCAAATGTATAGCGGGTAAGTTTAGCTAGAATATCGTCCATACAGATTTACACCTGACACTGGTAGCACTTTAAAAACTGCGGCAAAGGTAGATATACATTCTCTGGCCATGTTACGCATTCTTAGTCCGCTATGCAGACGCGCTCTTGAAAGCAAAACGTCAGGCTTGCCTGACTGTGCCGTTTTATCTCTATATCAATTGTCATGTCCCTGCCAAGCCTGTACACCCGCTCCTCTGTTGCCCGCTCTCCATTAACGAAAATGCGATTTTTCTCGTCAATGTATATCGCATAATGCTGCTTGCTGGGTGATGAACTTATAAACCAAGCCAGACCTGAAACTGTCGCAACAATAATGACGACGGAGGCAAGCATGGGTATTAAAAACCTCATCATGAGCTCAACGCCGGTTTGTCCGCGGCATTTTCGGCGACTTCTGCTTTTGTGAAAGCAAACGAAGTTGTCGGGCCAGCTGTCGGCGGCAACGATTTGTCAGGCCATTTCATATCAGCCCCCGAACACCGCAAAACTCAACCAAACGTAAATGCCATAGCCAATCAGAAGCACCCCACCCTCCGCACGGCTAAGGCGGCGGCCCGAGTACAGGAACACAAGCAGAAGCAGCGATGTTCCAAGCATGACCCATTGATCAAACTGCAAAATTCTTGCATGAACCGGGAGCGGCTGAAGTAGCGCGGACACACCAAGAATCCCGAGTAAATTAAAGATATTACTGCCGAGTATGTTTCCGACAGCCACATCTGCGTGCCGCCGAATAGCTGCAATTACCGATATGGACAGTTCTGGGAGCGAGGTGCCTACGGCCACCAGCGTCAAACCAATAACGGCCTCTGGCACACCAAAATGCTCTGCAATGCCAATGGCCCCCATCAGCAGCACTTGTGATCCGGAAATCAGGAGCAGCAAGCCAAAAACGACGGCGGTTACAGTCCACAACAACGACTTCGGAATGACGGCAAGCTCCCCTGCTTCAGCCTGGTGTAATTCACCCGAGGGCGCAGCGTGAAATCTTTCGCTCCAGTAAGCCCACACCAGATACGCAGCCAGAGCGGCCAGGAATATAGCCGCATCTGTACGCACCAGCGCACTTCCTCCAACCAGAACAAGAAACAATACACTGGCTGCCACAACCGTGACCGCGTCCCGCCTCAAGGCAAGTGGCTTGACGACCATTGGCGAAATCAAGGCACAAATTCCGAGTATCAGCAGGATATTGCCGATGTTGCTACCAACTACGTTGCCAATAGCGATGTCTGGCCGCCCTTCCACCGCCGCATTCACAGAGACCACCAACTCCGGAGCAGAGGTACCGAAGCCCACAATGACCAGACCGCTCAGCAGGGGCGACACGCCGAGTCGCTTTGCCGCCGCCAGCGAGCCACGGATTAGCGCTTCCCCGCCAACTGTAAGCAAAGCGATACCTAAAAGAAGAAACACTATATTTAACATACGCTACTGGTAGCTCCTAAAGCGCCAGAAATACCATCAACATTTGGAGCGGCTGAAGCGATGGGTAAGCCGTCGCAGCAGCGCAGGTTTTCACCCTGCGATAACATGCGCCGGTATGACATGCCGATGTATTGAAATGAAATTATCAGCTAAGGGTAACACCTTGAATCCAGCTCAGACATCAGAGCTCATCAGCGATCTGTCTTTCTTCGGCCTCGATTTTGGCGCCGATCTTCGCCGTTGTTCTTCCGCAACTGACTGGAAAGAGTATTGGCAATTCGTCTGTAAGCGTTAACATCACGACGATCCGGATGATGCACATAAGCACACTGACATGACCCACTGCTGCAGCCGGGCAGCGGCAGTGTAGGTGCTTCTGCGGAGAGGTAGCGCTGGCCGTCCTGCGCCTTGGCCGGCTCGCAGGCATGGCGACCTACTTTAATGGAAACAGCCCGGTGCGGGCTGCTCTTGGCAGTGGTGGTTTTCGTTTTATTGGCACGCTTCGCGGCTTTTGACCTGGATATCCAAAACGCGCCTCCCCCAGCCAGCGCTATTGCAATAATCCACTCCATGCCAATATCCCCCAACAGGTTAGGTACTGTAGCGGTTCTTTCAGGCTACATTTCTCATCACTGCTACTGCAACTCGTTTCAGACGAGCATATCTCAGCTTAAGCTATTAACGCTAATGATCCCATTTGTACTCATTTCCGCAGCGCAAAAGGCACTGTTGTCACTGGCCGTAAGCAGGCGCGTGAAAACCAGAGCGAAGCGGCGGTTTTCACGTCGCGCTGCCTTACCTTGTTAGCGCTAAGATGCCAGCGCACGAAGCACGATTTCAGGTTCTTTGGCAACGACATTCAATAGCACCAAAGCTGGCCCTTGTGGGGTACGATCACCACGCTCCCAGTGGCGGAGCGTACTCACGCTGATACCGAATGCGGAAGCGAATTCGTTTTGAGACATGCCGACTTTAGCTCGAACTTTCTTAACATCCAGAGGGCCAAATTCATGAACCACAGCTTTGCCGGGCTTTCCTTTGGAAAACTCAATTGCTTCAGCCAATCCCTGTTTAATACTTGAAAATGCATTAGCCATCATTGCCACCATAATGTTTGCGTAAAAGGTCGGTGAATTTCGCAAGCTCATTTCTCTCTGACTTGCTCAGGTTCGCTTTCTCACCTTTCCCAAATACGGTTAATAAAAACAGCGGCATCGTGCCATTGTGGTAGTAGTAAATTACGCGAACCCCACCACTTTTACCTTTTCCTTGGGCAGACCACCTAAGCTTCCGAATCCCTCCCGTGCCCTGCATGAGATCTCCAGATTGAGGGTGAAAGGCCAACTAATTGATAACACTGGCTTTCTCTTCCTCGCTCAGAAGACCAAGTGCTCGTTTAAGGAATTCGGGTAGTTCAACGATTGTCTGCATGACACCAAGGGTAATCCATTGGATTACCCTTGGTCAAGAGGGCGCTAACGCCCCTATTCACAAGCCAGCTTGCCTGGTCGCGTGCAATTGATGGTTAGCTGCCTAACTCAGGTTCTAATAGAAATCTGCGTAGCTGCCTTTCTTCTCTCATGACGTGCAGGATAAGAGCAACGTTATCTTCGTTGCGATAGAAGATCCGGCAAGGTCTAACATACGGCTCCCGGTAGATCGAATCAGGCAGCTCTGGTGGAGCATGGCCAGACTCCGGAAATTGCTCAAGCCGCTCAACTGTAGAGATGATCGTCTTCACAAGCTTGGAAGCTGCGCGGGGCTTATCCAGAACAATGTATTCCGCGATCTCTTCCAATTGGTCCAACGCCGGGTCTGACCATACTACTTCAGCCACTTCTGCATCCGCTCCTTGGCTTTGCTATGGGAGGTAGTCTTGCCCTCCAGAATTGCCCGCTCTCCCTTGGACAATCCTTCCAGCAGCGCCAGTCTGCGCTGCATAAACTCATAGTCCTGAACATCAACCAGGTAGACCGACGGCTGACCATGTTCGGTTATCAGGACGGCCTCTTTGCTCTTGTGCAAATCAGCCAGGATCTTTGTTGCTTGACGCTTGAGGTTGGTGACTAATTCAACTTTCATGGGCTACCCTCCTGAAGTATCACTTCAATAGAGATCCGGCTACAGCGTACTTGCTGCGAATTTGGCCATATAACGCCGCCAACACGCGCGGCTTTTTTGTGTAGCCGCAGGCGGAACGAAAAGCCGTCGCCGTGCTTGGCTTGTTAGCGCCTTGACTGGATTTGTATATTATGGAAATATACATAAATGCTCAACTTAAACAAGATAACCGGCTTTGACTGGGATGAAGGGAACTCCAGAAAAAGCGAAGAAAAACATAGCGTTAGTCAGGCTGAGGCGGAGCAGGTGTTTTTCAACGATCCGCTTCTGCTGTTGGTTGACGACAAACATAGCCGGCAAGAAACAAGATACCACGCTTACGGTAAAACCAATGATGGCAGAAAGCTGCACATTACCTTTACCCTTAGGGAAAGCGACACGCTGATACGTGTAATTTCCGCCCGGAACATGCACCGGAAGGAGAGAATGATTTATGACAAAGCTTAAGAAAATACCGGACTTTAAATCAGAGCAGGAAGAGCGCGAGTTTTGGGAAAACCATGATTCAAGCGAATACCTGGATTTGAGCAAAGCTGAGCGAGCGATCCTTCCGAACCTGAAACCCTCAACGAAGACCATTTCATTGCGACTTCCTGAAGGCTTGCTAGATAGCATCAAGGTTGAAGCCAATAAAAGGGACATGCCATATCAGTCTCTCATCAAGGCTTGGCTCGCCAAAGAAGTTCAAGAAAACCGCCGGTAACGATTTGCGCTAACGAGCCTGTAGAAATTCATTGCTATCGTGCAGCATGGTTTCTATGCCTCGTTATCCTGTTATTTTTGGTCTATCGGTCTGAGTATATTCTACTCACTCAGATTTACCATAACCGCTGATTGCGCGCGCTAAGCGCCGCACGGCGCGCTTTTCCAGTGATGCTTTCCGTCAAGGCGCCTCAGCGCCGTAGTTCGCCAATTTCTCAATATTGTGCACCAGACAATACAACTGCCACTGACCCTGCACTTTTCGCTTGGAGCGAAGCGAGAAACGATTCAGGCGTTTGTTCGTACCGATGTTGCCGAAGACCGGCTCGACCACCGACATACGGTGGCTGTAATACAACTTGCCCACGCGACTGTCGACCCGGCGCTTCATCCAGTCGGTCGCGCCATATCCGGAGGACACCGTAAACGAGACTTGTCGGCCGTGGCCGTTACGTGTGTCCGGCGAACTCGGATTCCGCATGCACTCGTGCTTCATCGGACAATGGCGGCAGTCGGTTAGCCGCCCTTCAAAGCAGAATTTAATGCGATCAGGGCCGTGACGGTATTCGCGATACAGCGACAGCGATTTTCCTGCCGGGCACACACAGCGTTTACGGCGAGCATCGAACTGAAACGCGCTGGCCGGAATCACAGCCTTTTGCCCCTTAACGGCATCTTGGTGGCGTTTACCGTATTTGGTTTTTTGCTGTTTGAACTTCGGGTCACGAGAGCGGAATTGGTTGTCGGGGATGTAAGCGTTGATCTTCTCGGCTTTCAAATACGCGTTGTTGGCTTCATTGGCAAAGCCCGTGTCGGCCGTCACCACGATGCCCGTCTTATAAATGGTGTCATGCAGACCGATGCGCCGGTAGCGCTCCGCCACGTTGTCCAGCACGGGCTTTAAGGTGTGATGCTCCTGTCCTTCGCCAAAGGCCTGGGCGTCCACAATGATCTGGTGCTTTTTATCGACGGTGGCCACACCGTTGTAGCCCTGAATCGTGCCTTTGCTGGTCAGCATTTTGCCCGACTCGTTGTCGGTGATATTGCTCTTCACTTCCTTGAGTTTTTTACCTTGGCCCATCCGTGGGCTTGCCGTCTTTAGGAAGTCGGTGATCCTTTTATGCTGTTTCTCCAGGGTGGCAGCGGCCTGGGCGGCGCGCCGCTTGCGCTCCTTCTCCTGCGGTTTGCGAGCGTCCAGACGTTGATGCTCTTTCAGGTGATGCCGGATCTGCTTACGTAACTTCCTGGACTTTTGCTCTAGCTCGGCCAAGGTGCCGGAATGCTCTTTGGCGGCATTGGATGACATCTTGCAGCCATCGATGGCCAGTAGCTCATGTCCGAGCAGACCTTGTTGGTCGCATACCAGCAGTACCTGCTCAAAGACGGATTCAATAGCGTCCGGGTAGCTACTGACAAAGCTGGCAATGCCCGTAAAGTGCGGCACAGAATCGCAGGACAGAGCCTTGAAGATAATATTGTGCTCACACTGCCACTGAATCTCGCGACTGGAGGTGATGCCCTTAGAGTAAGCAAACAGAATAATCTTGAGCAGTATGGCGGGATCGTAGGCTTGGCGACCGCCGCTATCGTTGTTGTACTTGTCGTAGAAGGCAGACAGGTCAATATGGTTATCAATGAGGTGATGCAACGTGAATTCGAAGGTGCCGGGCTGGATCTGCTCTTCGAAATTGATCACAACCATCGCATCCTGATTGTAATCATAGGGTTTGAAGTTGGGCATGCCGCCGCTCCTTGGTCGGATACCTGATTTTAGCAAAAAACCGCTTATTTTTAGAGTTTTTCTACAACCTCAACGCTTTGCTCACCGGTAAATTGCGAGCGCAGCGAGTAATTTATCCGCGTGCAGCAACTTGTTAGCTCTTTTTGTAAATATAGTCACAAGGCTGATACCAGGTCAGTCGGTCAGCTGCAAGTGCAGAAATGACACCGTTCACAAAGCTTTGCCCCCCGCCAACAGGATTATAAATGCCAATAACTCTTGGCGTTATCCGCATATTTTCGTCAGGCAATAATGCCTTTATAGCGCCGAGGGAAAGTATGGCATTCTGCGTTGTGGTTCGATCTAGCTCACTAGGCAAAGGGAGATTAGAAGAAACCAACTCGCCAGTTGCCCCCAACGTTTGCACAACTAAAGTACCCGTTAAGTTACCTGCTTTAGCCTCTGCGGCTATTTGCGGCAGTCCAGAAAGATTAACTTCTCCTTTCAAAACCTTGATAGTTGCGGTAAGTCTTAATCCAACTCCTACATAAACTGGCAAGTTCACGACTTCATAACCGGCGTCTTCAATTGAAGAAATATCCGTCTCTGCATTTGGCAAATTTTTAAACGCTTGGAACGCCTGAAACAGACCATCATTTGGGTTAGGAAGAACCGTGTAGTTGGTGACTACGGTATTCGGGACTCTCTCAAACAATTTGACACTTTTCCCCTTCTCATAATCTGGATAGATGTATTTCCCTCCCCACCACTTCCTTTCTGGAATTTGACCGGCGACCTCTCGTTTAACCAAAAAGCTACCTGTGGCTGTATCCGTATTTACGTAGTCGATAATTACTTGATAAGAGCTACCTTCGTACCCTACCGTGGTTGGACCAAAATTTAAGCTGCCACCCGAATCAAATTCTGCAACTGCGAGTCGAACGGTCTGATCAGGGAAAGAGTCTCTAATATCTCGTAATACCACCTTGTCGATGGATTTCAGTTCGCGCTCTAAACTCTCAGGAGAACAACTTGCACCCATGAGCGTCTGAACTGGTAAAGGGTCGAATGGGATGTAGCTGTATGATGTTTCTCTCTCTGCCAGAGTATCGGGTGTACTCGGCATAGATGAACATCCGCTCAATATTGCAATTGCGATTCCTGATATTAGATATTTCATGGGTATCTCCGTTACTTTATTTTAGAGCTAACGAGGCTGTAGAAATACTCCAGCCGTTCAAAAAATTGACTCCACTACGCGCTCCTACGCGAAATCTGGACATGTTTCGGGGCATAAGTAATCCAGATTTCAAAAAAACAGCCTATTTTTATCCCAAGAAACAGGTTATTTTTTCACTGCAAGCGCAAGATTAGTTTCTCTACAGCCTCAACGCCGCCAACACGCGCAGCTTTGTAGTAGAGGCGAAGCCGCAACGTAAAAGCTGTCGCTGTGCTTGGCATTGATAGGCGAATTACTTGGTGAACTGCACATCTGCTAACTCACCTGTCAGTACGTTTACCTGGCACAGGTACCCAGCGAAGTTGTTTGCCGCGATACAGCCTTTTATGGAGCTAACCGTGCGGTTGAAGTTGGTATAGCCGTCGTTGTTTTGATTGGTTGGATTCCCAGCAACCCAAAGCTCTTTGCCAGCTTCATCAATACACACCAAATTTTTTGCTGGCGCATCCATCGGAAATTCCATGTAGTCGTAGATTACAAAGATTCTCCCGCCTGACGCTTCAGCATCAAGTATCGTGTAAGGCAATGATATCTTTGCCTTCTCGATGTTTAATTCTTTACCGATAAACTCGATCATCTTGTGCGCCTAACGCCAAAAGCAGGCGCGACGCTTTTTGGCGTCGCCATGCCTTTTCTTGTTAGCTGCATTTAGTTTGATATTTGAGCAAAGCATAAGCCAAACCTGCCATCCATATTACAGCCGCCCCATAATTGATACGCTGAAATAGACCGAAGCCTTCGCCCGATTCGATAGCTAGTGGAAGAGCTGGAACGACAGCCAACGCAACTAAAATACAGCCTAGAGAAAACCACGACAACCAATTGAATTTCAGCAATTTTCCGCCGAGGAAAATCCATATTGCGTTTGCTGCGGTGAGCGAGAGGAACATTACAGCTCCGGAAATATTATGCATCACCTGAGAGCTAGATGGCGCATCGGGATTGCAGCCTAGATCACACGAAAAATATCCGGCTCCCATGCTTCCGATACCATGCAGGATAATAAAAAGCCCAGAGGTTATAGCTAGTTTTGATTGAGCCAAAATCCGGATAACGGACACGCCGAACGCTATGAATAGTATGCCTAGTGGAAAATTATTGATAATGGGGGATATCGTATGCGTGGGTGAGCCCACAGCACCAAGCTCACTCATCGCTTGGTTTATATGGCTATACCCAGGATTCATGGCGCCCGCGATTAGTACGCCAAGGAATAACCAGAATGGGATTACCAAACCTGCGTAGATTGGCAGATTGCTTTTCACCTGCACCTCCTTGATCGACACGGACAGCTAACGCCGGTAGCACGCGCGTTTTTGCTGTGGAGCCGCAGGCGCAACAGCAAAAACGTCGCTGTGCCTACCATTGTTATAACGGAATCACTTGCTGCCTTTCTCGGACGAACCACCTCCCGAAGTTGCTCCGGTATTTGGTGCTTGCTCCATAGTTGGGATGTTGGCGCTATTGGTAGAAGGTCTCTCTGGCCTCCCTGTGGAGACACCGCCGAGATCCGTAGACACAGCTTCCATGTTGGGTATATTGGCACTCTTCAGAATAACGGGCTTACTATCTGATTTTTTAGACATTTCATTATCTCCGGGGGCTAGGTTGATTCCGATAAATAGAACAACACAAATTATCGCTACCGATAGCATAATCCCAGCAACGTGATTTAACAAAGTATTGAAGGAACTGAATAGATTCTTGCGGTGAAAAGCATCCTCAACACCATTCTTATAGTAATCGCGGGCATTAGTAAGCTGCACAGCGATTGCTTTGTTTCCTATAAGGTAAGCAAGTAATGAAAGCACAACGCTCGCAACCAACAACCCCCAGCCAAGCTGCAAAAGAAAAAAGTGGGTGGATTTATTTATCGTGACTATATACTCCACTCCGCTCAGTGAGAAAGCGAGGCTACTTGCGGACAGAGTTAGTATCGCCTTGTCGTAGCTTTCGGTGTTTGATAAATCTCTCTTTAAGAGGTCATCTCTTAACTGATCAAACATCCTGTCGGCGACTTGCTGTTCTTCTTGTGTTCTATTCAACGTAGATATCCGTCAGGAGTTATAACGCCGGTAGCACGCGCGTTTTTGCTGTGGAGCCGCAGGCGCAACAGCAACAACGTCGCGGTGCCTACCCTTGTTAAATTTTTGTCGTTCGCTCCATGCATATAAAAGGCAGTTCTCTCCGAGGAAAGTATACCTCTCCGGCCCTTTTATATCCTCTACGCTCATAGAACTGCACCACCTGGCTATTGCCACTATATGCATCCAAACGAATTGAGCTGAACTGCAATTCAAATGCTGATCGCTCGGCATAATTCATCAGCTCCCCCGCGAAGCCGTTGCCTTGATACTCTGGAAGGACGGCCAGCCTGTGGATTACTACGATTGGCCTTTCCGTAAGTTTCCAAGGCACCTCCGCATATTGGGGCTCTTGGGAATCATCGAAACTTACTACTCCTACAATCTGTCTTCCTTGAGTAAGCTTTCTCAGCGAACCTGTGGAAACATCCAAATTAATGTATTCAATGCTCGGATATTCTTCATCCCATTGATGTATCTCTTGCTCGATAAGACGATCTCTGCACTTCAGCAAGAGATCATAAATGCCTTCTATATCCTTGTCTGTTGCTAGTTCAATGCTCATGACTTCGGAAAATTTAACGCCTAGCACAGCCGCCGAAGGTCGGCCTGCTGCTTATTGTTATGTTTTCTTCTACATTCATTTTTTTAATACATCATATGGTAGAAGCACCGTGTCAATTACAGCCGAAACAGGAACATCAATAGCCAGGAGGATGACAGCCGGGATTGCGATTGACGCCGGGGAACCACCATGGGCATTAAGAACATAATCCATCATGTTGAAATCCGTTTTAACGGCAGGATAAACACCTTCGGCACCGCCATCAGTCCTGTATACATATGTTGCACAGCCCGAAAGCGGTGAAACCGACGCAAGCACCAGGAAGATTACTAGCTTATTCACTCACAGCCCCTGCAAAACTGGTCCGCCCCACAAAAAGTAGACACCATAACTAAGCTGCTAAAGCAGCCTTTTCCTCAAATGCCACAGGGCTGAGGTTGTCATTGGCGGAGTGCCTC
>PAKT01000101.1 GCA_002710725.1 Spongiibacteraceae bacterium | reverse complement strand
GCTATCGCTGGGATGAACCCGCCGAGTGGCTGCAATGGCTCGACCGGAAAGACAAATCCTTTGACTGGATGCTGCGGCGTCTGGACGGTGCGGACCTGTCACGCGGACTCAGCTGGAGCCCGGAACTGGAAGCCCGGATCAATTCGCGCCCGCTGCGCAATTTTCGCAAACCCATCCCACTGGATGACGGCGTACTGATTGTTCAGCCCCTGGTGAGCAAAAACGGTTTGGACGGTTACCTGCTAGCCAAAGTCAAACACCCTCACCCACTGGTTGTGGAGTGGCTCTACGAACATCTGTGGCTGCGCCTGCTGCTCGCACTGCTGGCGACCGGCGCCGTCAGCTACTGGATGGTTCGTCGCTATACCCTGCCGATACGTCAGCTGCGCGAAGCAACCCAGGTCCTCGCGAACGGTGATCTCAGCCTGCGTTTGAGCGATAGCGACGGCAAGGATGATCTGAGTGCGCTGCGCCGGGATTTTAACGAAATGGCCGCGCGACTGGACGAGGCGCGGCAGCGACAGCGCAGCCTGATTCACGACATATCCCACGAGTTGCGCACACCGCTGGCGCGTATACAGGCGGCGCTGGCCCTCGCCGAGCGCCGCGGCGGCAGTACCGAAGAGCTCAGTCATATTCGTCGCGAATGCGATGCCCTCAATACGCTTATCGCACAATTGCTGAACGAACCCGAGCAGTCGGAAGCACTTAACGACACCATAGCGCTGCAGCCTTTTTTGCAGCGGCTGGTCGAACAGAATGAAATGGAGGCCGAGAGTCGTCAGTTAAAGCTGCGCCTATGTGACAATGCGCCCCGGGAAATCTGGCTGCAGGTTGCCGCCGGCGCCCTTCACAGCGCCATCGAAAATGTCTTGCGCAATGCCATTCGTCACAGTCCCAAAGGCGAGACCATCGAAATCGTCTGGGACGAACTGAGTAATGGCGACCTGCAACTGGAAGTTCGCGACCGGGGGCCCGGTGTACCCGAGGAGGCCCTCGACAAACTGTTTCAGCCCTTTTTTCGATTGGACGACTCTCGCTCCCGCAACAGCGGTGGTTTCGGGCTTGGGCTTGCCATCTGCCGCCGCATTGTCGAAAGCCACGGCGGCAGGGTCAGCGCCCACAACCGCAATCCCGGGCTGATGGTCAGATTGAGGCTGCCCGCCGCACTGAAGGTGACTCCCCCCTCAGAATAAAACCTTCCCACTGAAACAACACCAGTGCGAAGCAGTTAGCCCTGCGTTCAGGCGAAAATACATCAGATTTTGCGCTCGCCGCCCCAGTAGCGATCACGCAGCGCCTTGCGATACACCTTGCCGGCCTCACTGCGCGGAATTTCGTCCAGATACTCTACGCTGCGAGGTACTTTCTGACTCGACAGCTGCTCTGAACAAAAGGTCTGTAATTGTTTCGCCAGCGCCGCATCACCGGTCGCACCCGGCACCAGCTGGACCAGCGCCTTGACCTCTTCGCCCCAGTCCTCATTCGGCACACCGACACAGGCCACATCGGCCACCGCCGGGTGTTTGGCCAGTACATCATCAATCTCCTGGGGATAGATATTCACCCCACCACTGATAATGGTTTCAGCACTGCGCCCGGTAAGAAACAGGTAGCCGTCCGTATCCAGGTAGCCGATATCACCCGCGGTGTAATAGCCGTCACGCTGGGCCGAGGCGGTTTTCTCCGGTGCCTTGAAATATTCAAACTTGCTGTCAGGCGGGTTGATCATCCAGATCTGCCCTTCTTCCCCCGGCGCGACCGGCTTGCCGGCTTCATCGAGTATGCGCACCTGATCCGGCCCCGGTTTCCCAACCGTACCCGGCTTGGCCAGCCATTCCTGGGGGCTGACAAAGGTACCGGGGCCTTCGGTGCCGGCAAACAGTTCCCAGATAATCGGGCCAAACCAGTCCAGCATCTGCTGTTTGACACTGGGAGGGCATGGCGCGGCGCCGTGAATCACAAAGCGCAACGACGAGAGGTCATAGGCCTTTCGCACCGACTCCGGGAGCTGCAGCAAACGATTGAACATAGTGGGCACAAAAAAGCTGTGGGTAACCCGGTGCTCGGCAATCAACTTGAGCGTCTGCTCCGGCTCCCACTTATCCATCAGCACAATGCCAATGCCCGCCGACAAGGGCGTCAGCATGCACAGATTAAAGGGGCCCGCATGGTACAGCGGCCCGGTCGCCAGACTGCAATCGGCGCCGCTCTCCGGCTGATACTGGAACACGGCAGTGATCAATTGCTGCATTTCCGCGGCTTTGGCCGGATCGGCCTGCTTGCGCAACACCCCTTTCGGGCGCCCGGTCGTGCCGGAGGTGTACTGCATGACGCTGCCGCGTGCGGGGGCATCGATATCCTCGCCCGAGAGATCGGCAATAGCACTATCCAGTGGATCAAAGCCGCTGATCTCACCGCCGATGGAAAGCTGCATCACCAGGCGACTGCTCAGACTGGTTGCCGCTAGGGCCGCCTCACTGATACGGATATCGGCAAACAGGGCCCGCGCTTCGCAATCATCGACGATATAGGCTATTTCTTCGGGCTTGAGATGCCAGTTCACCGGGGTCAAGCGCAGCCCCAGGCGATGACTGGCCATGACCACCTCGACAAACTCCGGGCGGTTGCCGCAAACCAGCGCGATCGGATCTCCGGCCTTCAGCCCCGCCGCGCGCAGGTGGCGTGCGATCTGGTTGGCCCGTTGATTCAGGGTCTGAAAGTCGCGGTCACCGTGTTCGGAACAGATGGCGCGACGCGTGGGCGCCAATCTGGCAATGGCGGAAATTTCCATACCCTGGGGAGCAGCCGCACAGGCTTGCTGAAACGTATCACTGGCAGACACATGGCCTCCTAAATCGAGTGCAGTCGTTATTGTGGCGGTGAATTCTACCGGGATTGAAAAAACCGTGTCTTACCAACTGGTTAATCGCCTTGCCTAGTCAAGCAATTCTCGAATCTGATCGCCTGAAAAACCCCTATACAGCAGAAAGCGGGTGCGACGCGCCTTTTCCTTGAGGTCAGCGGCCGGTATATCGCCGTACTTGCGCTCATGTACGTATGCCAGTCTGGCAAACCAATCCACCTCGGCGCCGTCCATTGCGACCGCTGCCAGCTCCTCACTGATACCGCGCTGGCGCAACTCCTGACGAATACGCAGAGGGCCATAGCCGCGCTGGCTGCGCTGGCGCACGAACGCTTCAGCAAAGCGACTGTCGCTCTGCAGGCCTTCTGCTGCAAGGGTTTGCAGGGTTTCATCAACTTGCAGCGGGGGGAAACGACGCTCCAGCTTGGTGCGTAATTCGCGCTGACTGTGCTCTCGCCGGGCCAGCAAATCCATCGCCGCCACCCGCACCTCGACCAAACCGGTTTTATCCTTCATGTTTCTCCGCTTTATCAAAATGTTACCCCGCCGGCCACATTATTGGCGCACCCCTCGGTAAGTACTTATTTCTCAATTTAGGCGTCGGCGTGACAATCGGACTCAAGAAGTCACAACCCAATTCGACTTCCTCTACTAAACTCTCAGGAGACCGTAAAAATGTACACCAACCTTAAAGCCAAAATCGCTCGCTTCGCAACCAGTGAAGAAGGTGCCAGCGCGATTGAGTACGGTCTGATTGCCGGCCTGATCGGTGCACTGATTATTGTCGCAGTAACCGGCATCGGTGGCAGCGTATCGACCTACTTTACTTCAATCTGTAACGCACTGGGCGGTACCTGCGCCTAACGGACAGGTTCCGCTAACGGAGTGGGCCGGCATGGATGTCATTGCTGTCATGGACCTGGCCCTACTCGTTGTCGCAGCCTGCATGGCAATCATTGCCTGGCAGGACTGGACGCAACGCCGAATAGCCAACTGGGCGGTACTGGTGCTTTTCGGCTGTGCAGCCCTGCGCTGGAATCTGACCTCACCGAGCGTTTCAGAATTGATGTTTAACGTGATTATCGCTCTGCTGATTTCTGTACCGGGGTTGATGAAAGCGGCATTGGGCGCCGGCGATGTCAAACTGCTGTTTGCACTTGCGCCGCTCTGGACAACTGACACCTATTTCCAAGCGTTCAGCTTTGGCCTGGTGATCTTGATCACCATCTGTCTGGTCGCTGATCTGTTCAGAAGTCGAATCCGTCCGGCCATGTGCACTGGCAATACGACCGCCGGGCGCCGCGACGAATCCATGTACCAGTTGCGTGAACGCGGTATTCCTCTGGGAACCGCGCTGTCACTCGGCTGGATCACCACCTTACTGTGAGGGCGGCTATGTCCACGCAAAACCAAGAAGGTAACCGCAAAAGGCAAAGGGGCGCCTCAGCAATTGAGTTTTCACTCGTGCTGCCGGTCTTCCTGGCCTTGATGTATGCCGTGGTGAGCTACTCCACCGTCTTTCTTTTGATTCAAAGTTTTACCTACGCCTCGGAAGACGCTCTGCGCGCGGCGGTTGCAGTGGATTGCGATGGCCTGACAAGCCAGCAATGTATCGACAACCAAATTACGCCGGCAGTGCGCGCACAGGTAGTCTCATCGCTCGACTGGTTACCCCCGTCGGTGAAAAGCATTGTTCTCGGCAGCGCGGGTGAAGAAGTCGTGGTCAATTGCGTGGGCGACACCTGTACCGTAGAAGTGCGCTACGACAACTACTCGACTAACCCGCTGATACCTGCAGTAACCCTGCCGGCCATTGGCACGATACCGCGCGTACCACAGCATCTAATCGGACGGGCAAGCCTGCGGGTCTAGGCAGGCAAGATTTTGCACAAGGAAGCGACCATGCAGCCAAAAACACTCAAGATACTCGCCTTCGGCCTGATCGGCTTCTCGGTGATTCTCGCCATTATCGGGCTTCGCCTGAGCTCTCAGCCGAAAGTAAACTCGGTAGCACTGGCGCCGGAATCGCCTTATAAGGTCGTGGTCACCAAGCGCGCCATTGCGCCGAACACGGTTTTGACCGCCGACGATGTGCAGAGTATCCCCTACCCACTCAGTGCAGGTGGTACGTTCAGCGAAACATCAGCCGTGGTCGGCAAGGAAATCTACGTCGCCCTGCCCCAGGGTGAAGTTTTGCGCCAACAGCACTTTGAAGTCTCCAGTGTTCTGGCCGAACAGGTAAACCCGGGCTTTCGTGCTCTGGCGGTTGCCGTTGACGAAACCATCGGTACCGGTGGCTATCTGATGCCCGGCGACAAAGTCGACGTACTGTTCGCCACCCGCGCCAATCGCGAGTCAGGCAACGCGAGTGTTTCCCGGCGCATACTCACAGACATCAAGGTACTGGCCTTCGGCAATGTCTTGCAAGGCTCTGCCCCTGCCGACGACGAAGCATCGGGCAAACGCAGCCGCACCGCTGTACTGGAAGTTCCGGAAGCTGATATCAGCAAGCTGTTACTGGCAGAAACTGCCGGCTCACTGCGACTGGCTGCCGTCGGTGAGCGCGAACTTGAACAAATGAAGCTTGAAGCAACGTCAACGGAACGAGCCGAGATTAAAGCGGATATGGGTGATGTTATCGGCAAGCCGAAGCAGGTCTACAAGCCCCGACCGAAGGTCTATGTCTACCATGGCGACAGCGTTGAAACAGTGAGGACTTCTCCGTGAAAAAAGTGAAATTGATTTTTCTTGGGCTGGGTCTGCTGTTCTCCGCATCAGTCTTCGCCCTCGACAATACCGAACTGAAAATGATCAGTGGCGAGCAGTATCAAATGCGCGCGCCGGAAGCCATCGTGCGCACCGCCGTGGGCAATCCCGACGTGCTCAGCGTCAAAGTCATCAACAGTCGCGAAATTCTGTTGACCGCCAAAGGAAACGGCAAAACTTCGTTGATGGTGTGGAAGAAAGGTTATCGCAACCCACTGCGCTACAAGGTCAACGTGACGCCGGAGTTTGGAAAGCTGGCTCCATCGACTAGCGTACAGGCCATACAGGGCGGCATTATGGTGAGCGGTGCAGTCGCCTCGCTGGCGGAGCATGACAAGGCAGTGGCCGCCGCAGGTAAAAGTGCGGTCGACAGTATGCACTCGACCGGACCAATACAGGTGCAGACCGACATTCGCATTGTCGAGATCAGCCGCAACGAACTGAAATCGGTCGGCTCCCTGCTGGCCAAAAACACCTTGAATACAACCGCCGCCATCGGCTCTCCCGGCAGCTTCGGCGGTGTTGAAGGCGGCAGTGGTGGCTTCAATCTGCTGACCAGTACAGGCTTTCTGCCGAATACCGATGGATACTCGCTGCTCATCGGCAAAGCCCAGCGTGGACTGCTCGGCGTGATCAGCGCTCTGCAAAACAACGGTTATGCCTACACACTGGCCGAACCCTCACTGGTGGCTCTGTCCGGCCATACCGCCAGCTTTCTCGCCGGCGGCGAATTCCCCTACCCTGCCAGCAATAACAATGGCGATGTGAAAATCGAATACCGCGAGTTTGGCGTGCGCCTCAAACTCACCCCTACCGTGCTCGACGATCAGAACATCATGTTGAAAGTCGCACCGGAAGTGAGCGAGCTGGACTTCGTCAGTGGCATTCAGACCGGTGGTGTTGCCGTGCCGTCTCTGCGCGTGCGCCGCACTGACACCGCCGTACAACTGGCCTCAGGTGAAAGCTTTATTATCAGTGGTCTGATCAGTACCCGCACCGCTAACAGTGCCGACAAATTCCCCGGCCTCGGCGATATCCCTATTCTCGGCGCCTTCTTCCGCTCGACCCGTATTGAGCGCGAAGACAAGGAACTGATCATGATTGTTACACCGCATCTGGTGCGTCCGCTGGCAGCACAGGCCCGACTGCCTGAGTTGCCCGGTGAGATCTACCGCCGCCATCAACCGAGCTTTGGCGACATCCTGTTTGGTGATGCGCACCCGGAATACAGCGGCAAAACCTGGAGCTCTCCAGGTGTTGGTTTCTCGGATTGAACGTCACAACCGAACTAGGGATAACAGGAGATGACAGTGTCCGAACTCAGTAACGATGACCTGCTCAATATCAGCGACGAATATGAGCGCTTAAAAGCTGCGCTGCACCGCTTTGTTATTGAACGTATAGAAGACGAGGAAGCCTTCTACGACGGTGACACCAAACGCCTTGCGCGTTCTATTTCCGGCTATATCAGCCAGTACTGCCGCATCTACGAAACGCCCATTGCCGAACAAGAGCAGGCTGCGCTGGAGAAAGAACTGCTGGACGAGATCGCCGGCTACGGCCCGCTGCAAAGCCTGCTGGAAGACCCGGACGTCAACGACATTCTTATCAACGGCCCCACGTCGATCTTTATCGAGCGCAATGGCGTGCTGGAAAAAACCCGGCTGCGCTTTCTCGATGACCGCCATGTACTGCGGGTTATCCGTCGCATGATTTCTCCGCTGGGGCGGCGCATCGATGAATCCAGCCCGCTGGTCGACGGCCGCCTGCCCGACGGCAGCCGGATCAACGCTATTGTGCCGCCGCTGTCACTGGAAGGCCCCTGTCTGTCGATTCGCAAATTCCGCCAGAAAGCCCTGACCGAAGAGGACCTTATCGGCGGTGGCTCAATAAACACAGAGGCCATGGAATTTCTTAAACAGGCCGTCCAGGCAAGAGCCAACATTCTGGTCAGCGGCGCCACCGGCGCCGGCAAGACCACCATGCTCAACGCCCTCAGCCAGTATATATTTGATGGTCAGCGGGTTGTCACCATCGAAGATGCCGCCGAACTCCAGCTGCAGCACAGTCACGTTGTCAGACTCGAAACCCGCCCGCCCAATAATGAAGGCATCGGCAGAGTCTCTGCTCGCGAACTTTTGCGCAACGCCCTACGTATGCGACCTGACCGGATCATCGTCGGTGAAAGTCGCGGCGGCGAAGTGCTCGATATGTTACAGGCAATGAACACCGGCCACAGCGGCTCCATGAGTACCGTACACGCCAACTCGGCGGAGGACGCTATCACCCGTCTGGAAATGATGATTGGCCTGTCTGACTTCAAAGGCTCGGATAGCCTGTGCCAGAAAATGATTGGCAGTGCACTGGATTATATAGTCCACGTAGGCAGATTAAACGACGGCCAACGTGTCGTGAAAGAAATCGTCAAGGTCAGTGGAAAACAGGCTGAGTTAAAACCCATATTCCAGTTCAATGAGCATACCAGGGCACTTGAACGGGTTGATCAAAATGGCACGGCTCAAGCCCATGTGCAGGAGGGGCTGGTGTGATCTGGGTTCTGGTCAGCATATTAATCGCCGTCGCCGGCGCCGTGCTATTGCTGGCAGGCAAGAATGAGTCACGTACGACTTCCGTTAAAAAAGAAGAAGACTTCGACCCCCTGGCTGCCAGAAAGGCCTCCTGGACGCCGGAGGTTCTGATTCGCTACCTGAACCGTCTGGGCTTGAACCTGAAGCCCTCTGTGGTTATGACCTTGCTGGTGGTGGAGCTGGTATTGACTGTGGTGCTTTGGCTCGCCCTGGAGTTTTCGGTGGCATTGCTGGCCGCCGGAGGTTTGCTGCTGATTACCCATCTGGCGCTTCAGGCACTGGGCGCACGGCAGAAACAACGCTTACTGCAAACGCTGCCCTCGTTTCTCAATCAGGTTTCACGCCGCCTGTCCGCCGGTGTGTCGGTAGAACACGCCTTCACCGACTCCATGGAGAATATCGACGGCCCGCTTGAACTGGCCATGCGTCGGGTAATGCAACGGGTAGGCCTTGGCCTGGAACTTCATCAGGCCTTTGAACGCGAAGCACGCACCAGCGGCCTGAAAGAATTACTGATCATTTCTACGGCTCTGCATATCAACGAACAGTTTGGCGGCAGTATTCGCGCGATTCTGGATGACATCGTCCACATACTGCGAATGGAAGATCAGGGCAAACGGGAATTGAAAGCGCAAACCGGTGAAACCCGAATAACCGCACTGGTTTTAACTGTACTCCCGCTTGCGATGATCACGCTACTGACCACCATGAACCCGGATTTCATTCTGCAGATGTGGCATGACAGTCTGGGCAAGAATTTGCTGATGATCGCGGCGGGGCTGCAAGTGCTCGGTGCGGTCACCCTGTGGCGTATGGTCCGGGCCATTTAACGAGGCAATGATGGAAGCTTATCACCTGCTGTTTCTCGCCTGTATCGTGCTGCTGTTAGCGGCGCCTGCCCTGCTGGCTCTGGCGCGCTTTGAAGCTCAGCCACGCACCGCTCCGCAGGCCCCGCATAAAAAGACTACCGCGGTGGATGTAAACGCGAAACGCGAGCAGCGAAAAAACGCCTTGCGCGGGTATAAACTGGAGCCCTGGCGTCAGCTGCGTAATCGCTACAAAGCCATTAACGAAATAGCCCAACTGTTTCGGCAATGCGGCGTCAGTTCAGCCGCAGATCAAATGCGCTATCTGATTTACGCCATAGCCGCTGCAGTAGGTTTCAGTCTGCTGTTGGGCATCGCCATGGCTGTGGGCGGCTACAACGCGGTGGAATCCTTTGCTTACGCCGTCATAGCTCTGGTTGCCGTTCTTCTGATGATGAAGCGGGGCCTGCAGACACGGGCAGAAAAGCGCCAGAAATGTCTGGAGGAAGAGGCGCTGATGCTGATTCAGACCACCCGAATGCTCTGGCGCGTAGGTCTGTCACTGCCGAAAACCCTCGGCATTCTCTGTGACGAGCTGCGACACCTGACACCCAGCACCGCGACCGAACTGAAAATAGCCGTGAAGCGCATCGATGCCGGTCAGGCGCAGGACGAAGCGCTGCAGGAACTGTGCAACAACACCACCGCCGAAGGCTTTCGCGAATATCTGATTATTCTGCGACAGGAATCCAGCACCGGTGGCGGTGTCGATAAATCACTGCAGGAACTCTATGAAGTGCTGCAGAGTCGTCGCAAAACCAATCTGCAGGAAAAGGTCAGCAAAACCTCGGCGAATATGTCGGTGGTTATGATGCTGATGATGTTCCCGGCACTGATCATTGTCATTGGCGGTCCCGGTTTTATCGCTATTTCGCGTGCACTTGGATCACTCAACGGGGGTTAAACCATGCGTATCCAACTGGCAATACTGCTCACCAGCGCGCTGCTCAGCGCCTGCAGCAGCCAGCCGAAACTGAGCAAGGTGCCGGTCGACAGCGGCCAGCAATGCTATCAGGAAGCCAGCCGCGAAATGAGTGTGCGACTTGATCTGATCCGGCAGCTGGTCTCTGAAGGACAGTATTTCTCGGCCATCGCCCACCTGGAGAGAGAGCCCTTTGCCTCCGACGGAGCCCGCTTTCTGATGGCCGAATCGCTGCGCAAAAGTGGCCAGCCTGAGGCCGCGCTGGCCGAGTATCACAAACTCAAGGATGGCTGTCTTCACGCCCTTGGCTATCTCGGTGCAGGCAAGATCTACGCGGTCAACGGCAAACTCCACGAGGCGCTGGAAGAGCTGAAAGTTGCTCGCGACCTGCTGCCAACAGATGCCAATATCCGCAACGACTACGGTTTTGCCCTGCTGGCCAGCGGCCAGTTCAAGCGCGCCCAGCAGGAGTTTCTGACGGCCATACAACTGAACAATGAACACCGCATCGCCATCAAAAACCTCGTATTGGCGCTGATTCTTGACCAGGACACAAAGACCGCCTGGGCGGTTGCAGAGCACCACAGCATGACACCTGAGGCCTTCCAGGATCTGATGGTACGCGCCGCACAATTCAAAAAAGTCTCCCTTACTCCACAAAAGGATGCGGTTGCCAGGGTCCCGGTTCAAATACCGGATTCCGGCCTGGAGCAACCCATTCTTATTCGCACAGGAGAAACACTGTGAAAACTTTTGTAATCGCCGCATCAATTGCTTTGCTGACAAGCCTTCCTGGTTATGCCGAGGAAGCAGATTCAACCCAAGCCCTGCTCAAGGGACAGCAAGCCACGCCTACAGCCCAACTGCTGGAGTTACAGCGCTCGGGAAAAATCGCGTCTCGCAACGAGCAACAGCTGCCGGGCAAGGCGCAGAGCAAAATCTATGAGCGCTATATCAACAGTTTCGGGCACCCCATTCCCGAGACCTATATCAACGAAAGCTTTTCCGAGTAGAGCGTATGCGTGACGCCAGCCCTGTTCGCATAAGTCAGCAGCACGGTGCCATCGTTATCAGTACCGCCGTACTGATGGGCGCCATATTGCTTTTTGTCGCACTGGCTGTCGACACCGGCAGGCTTTACTACGAAAAACGAATTTTGCAGCAACAGGCCGATCTGGCAGCCATTCAGGCCGCGCAGCTCTACTGCAGCGGTTTTGACAGTGCAGACACGGTAGCAGCCGGCATCCGCGACACCCTGATCGACCACGGTTTTAACCCCGACGCGACGGAAAACTCGCTCGCGGTGAACCTCGGTACGCTGGCGGTCAACAACAATCGGCGGGAATTCACCGGCAGTGCCGAGTTTCAATCGGTACAGGTGGTTCTGTCGCGCACGGTGGCATCGTCATTGTTTGCCGGCAGTGTCTTCAACAACATTACCCTCACCGCGACCGGTGTTGCGGAGCGCGATCTGATCGCTACCCTGTCCGCCGGCAATGCCTTGCTCTCCGTCGACAGCGATCAATCCGCTGTGCTGAATTCAGTTTTGGGGGGACTGCTGGGCAGTTCGATCAACCTTTCCGCCGCCAGCTACCAGGGCCTGATTGACGGCGCCATCACCTTTGGCGAGCTAACAGCTGAATTGACCAGCGCCGGCCTGCTGGCGGCAGGTGCCGGGCTGGACGACCTGAGCAATCTAAACCTGAGCTTGAGCGAACTGTTAAACGCACTGGGCAACGCGATCACCCTCAGCGGCGGCAGCAGCGCTGCCATTAACGATATTCTGAATGCTGCCATTGCAGCCGGCAGCTCCGCCGAAACAATCGATCTGGGCAATATTCTGCAAGTCGACGACGACTATGTGGGCAACGATCAAGCAGACGACAGTGAAGTAACGCCTCTGCAGCTAGTCACCGCATCGCTGATGGATATCAATTTAGGGGATACGATTAGCGTCAATATAGCGACCGCTACCAGCTCTCTACCCATCATTCAGGACCTTTTCGGCAGCACCCTGAATCAGACCGTCGAGCTCTCGATCAACAGCGTACCCACCATAGCCGTGGGGCGCTTTGGCTACGACGCCCTTGGCCTGCCTCGAACCAGCGCACGGACCGCGGCACTGGACCTGGCCACCAGCGTGAATCTCAATTTTGGCCCCGGCAGCAGTGGCGCCCTGAACGCCCTGCTCGGTACGCTGTTAACCGTGAACGGCGATATAACGGTAGCCACATCAACCGCCGAAAACGAAGCCTGGCTCGATCAGATCAGTCAATGTCCGCGCCTGCTATCTCGCCAATTCGACTTTACCGTGGGCACCTCACCTGGCGTACTCAGCGCGGAACTGCGCGGTGCCAATCCCGGCGACCCGGCCAACCTTTCCGTTGACCTGAGCCTGCTGGGTCTGGGGCTTGTCAGAACGACCCTCGAAGTCGAAGGTAGCTTGCCAATCGCCAACGGCAGCGACAGCAGCATCGCTTTCAGCCTGGATCTCTCGCAGCCCGATGCACTGCCCAGCGAAGAGGGCTCTGCTTCCACCACACTGTCCGGGGCCATCAGCAACGGTATAGATTCAGCAGGCAATTCTCTGGTTGGCGGAATCTCTGCCCGTTTACTTGGTTTTCCCATCTCCCTTTCTACCGGCAACCAGAATACCTTGACCAACAATCTGCTGACCGCATTGGCGCCTATCCTCGGCGGTGTCGCAGAGCTGGCCCTTGATCCAGTACTGGAGGCCCTCGGTCTGGCCGTGGGTGAAGTACGGGTTCAGATTCTGGATGTGGAAGAAGGTCGCAGCGAGTTGATGCTCTAACCCGGCTCATACAGCAGCGTTTGCATATCGCAGACAGACAGGCGGTGTCGCGCGCGCTGTCACAGCAGACCTCGGCTGCAAACAAAACGCCACTGGCGATCAGCCTCTCCAGCACATCAGCTGAGATGCGCAGGTTAACGCTGTCAGGACTGCCCCGCTCTGCCATCAATTGATACTCATCGTGAAGCTTTCAGTGCCAGGTTGCCTCTCGGTAAGCCACGGCTTTGTGAGCCGTAAATAGCCATCCAGGGCCAGCACGTTTTGGCTGTCCCAGGGCGGTAAACGCTCAGCCATAAGGGGCGTGCGCAACTGCTCTCGATAATGGATGTCACCGATTTTGTCCAGAAATGTGCGACGCAGCGCGAGATGGCCGCAACGGGCAAGTGCCGCCGACAGCGCCAAGCCAGAGGCCAGCAGACGCTCAATATGACGCTGGCCTTCCAGCTCGCCGTGGGCGGTATAGCGCTCAATCAACAGGATCGACAGATCGAGGGCGCAGCCGAAGTACTGAATGCTCTGGTCGTGTTCTGACCGGGCCCGACAAGCCTCCCCCTTGCGCATCCAGCTCGACCAGATTGGCGCTGTTGCCGCTAATCGGTCGGTAAGCAATGCGCGGTGTTTGCTGCAAAGAAACTGACAGTGCATGGAACCCCTCCCAACAAATGATAATGATTATCATTTGTGACTAGACAGGGTGCTGTCAACCCTTTTTATCTGGAAATTATTCAGGCCGCCCGGGCAGACGCTCATTCCAGCCGCGCTGAGGACTGTCAATACGGCGCTTGGGGACGCCCTGCGTCGGATCCCAGAAGTTGCCACTCAACACCAGCAGAGACAACATATTCACCGAGTCCTCGTAGTAACCGCCATGTTCGCGGTAGAGGCGCTGATACAAGGCATTGAGAAAGCTTTGTCGAGCTGGATCAAGCATTGCCGCCACTGCCACAGGAGCGGCAAACAGCGGGGTAAAGTAATTGCGAACAGGCTTGCCGTCCAGGGTGTAGCCCGCCGCAATATTCTCTGGGTCGCCACCGCTGGCTGCCACAAAAAAATCCAGCATGCGCTTTGCCAGCTGCCTCGATCCTTCGCGCCCGTTCAGAATGGCGTCAACCGCCAGGCGCCAGGGCAAACGCCCAGCGTTATAGTCATAGTCGCCGTCGGTTGCGTCTTCAAGAAAACCGTCCGGAGCGGCCCGGCAGGCATCGCCGGGCCTGCAGTCCACCACAAAATCCGGCAACAGCCCCGCACTGGACTGGTCTTGCAATTGTTTCAACATGGCCTCACAGGCCGCAGCAACCGAATACCAGGCGAGATTGCCACTGTGACGGCCAAAGGCCGCAAAGTGGCCGGGCATGCAATCACTTGCCCGGGGCGTGTATTGGTTGTAAATCTCTCCGTTTGGTTTGACCCAGTCGCCCATCATGGGCAGGCGGCTATCCGGACCAATGCTTGATTCCATCAAACCCGACAACACACGATTCGCGGCCTCGCCGTAATCGATCTCACCGTTATCTCCCCATTGCGCGCTGGCCAGTAACAGGCCATAGGCAATGTCGGCGTCACCATCGAAGGCAGCGGTATTGCCGCCCATCCTTTGATTACCCTCCACCTTCCAGCT
The DNA here is from genome assembly GCA_002710725.1 of Spongiibacteraceae bacterium. Lineage (GTDB taxonomy): Bacteria > Pseudomonadota > Gammaproteobacteria > Pseudomonadales > Spongiibacteraceae > Litorivivens. The sequence goes on along the minus strand of PAKT01000101.1, from coordinate 6,934 downwards.
CATCAGGCGCTCATCGATACCGCTGGGGTATTGACGACTGTAGCGCCAGAGCCCGTCAAACAAAAACCGGGCCTCGGGATCATAGCCCGCCATCAGCGCCACGATCACCATGCCATAACCCTGTCCTTCCGAGACCGTTGCAGATGAGCCACGACCAAACGCTATTCGAAACAGATCGTGACTGGCGGCATTTTTGCCGGCTGCAAGCAGATAGTCTGCCTTCCAGGCCTGGTAATAATCGACAACATGCTGGTTCAGCTGGGGTGAACTGAACTGGTTGGGCAAGATAACCCCGGCACCATAGTCCAGCGATTGAGGGAAGGGCCGCGCGGGAGAGGCACCAGCTGCCATACCCTGCAGTAAAACAATCAGCAGCAGCCCGCGACGCATTGTGATGTTATTCATTCCTTGTCACGAGTCTCCGATATAGCGGTGTCGGACTCACTATACTGCCCTTATCCACGCCCGCACCAGTGAGAAGAGCTGACCGAAACTCAACCCGGGTTCGCCTACAGCACGCAATAACCACCGTCTGACAACAAGGTTGAGCCAGTTGTATATTTCGACATATCACTGAGCAGGTAAAGCACGGGGCCGACTACTTCGCCAGTCTCGGCGATGCGCTTTTGCAGGCTGGCGGCTTTAGCGCCCTCTTCAAAGCCGGGAATCACTGCGGCGCTGCTGTCAAAAAGGTCTGAGTGATAGCTGCCGAGTGCCAGCGCGTTTACGCGAATATTATCCCCGGCCCATTCCGCCGCCATGACCTTGGTCATGGCGTTCAACCCTGCCTTTAAGGACGCATAAAAGCCCTGATAGGCCGGCGGCTTCAAGCCCGATACAGAAATCACGTTGATCACGTTCCCGCCACCTTGCTTGGCCATATGGGGCGCAGCTCGCGAAGCCAGATACCAGGGCCCCATTAAATCCACTTCAAACATTTTCTGAAACAGTAAGGGCTCCAGATCAGACAAACCGCCCACCGCCGGGTTGATGCCGGCATTGTTGATAACAATATCAATTGCGCCAAAGTGCTCAAGAGTTTGGTTTATCAAGTTGTCTAGGCTTTCCGTCTGACCCGCATGAGCACTCACTGCCAATGCTTCGCCGCCATCCTGCACTATCTGGGCACACACCGCTTCGCAGTTTTCCAGTTTGCGGCTGGCAACGACAACCTTGACACCTTCCTTTGCCAGCCCCAGAGACATCGCACGCCCAAGACCACGACTGCCGCCCGTGACAATCGCCACTTTTCCCTTTAACTCGCTGAAATTCATAGTCACCTCTCACTTTATTGCCCGAATATGCCCGGCTTTCTGTTCAGGGCGCCGCGCCAAAGAAGAAAAACTTACCGCCGTATTATTCAACAGCACTCAAAGAGACTGCATCGCCTCTGCCGCCAATTCGAACGAACGTAAACGCGCCTGAAGATCGTATACCTGACCGGAAAAAATAATCTCATCGACACCCGTATCGTCGATAAACGTACTCAGCTTTTGGGCTACGGTGTCGCGATCGCCTACCGCCGAGCAGGCCATGATCTGCGACAGCATCATTTGATCGCGCGCATTCAAGGAGTGCTGCAAATCGGCACTGGGGGGCTGCAACTTGCCGGGCTTGCCCATTGTCAGATTGACAAAGGCGCGCCGCATCGAGCTGGCAAGAAATTCAGCCTCATCGTTGCTGTCTGCCGCAATGACATTAAAACCCGCGAGAACGTACGGCGCATCAAGCCATTTCGAGGGTGAAAAACGCTGGCGATACAACTGAATAGCCTCGCTCAGCTGGGCCGGCGCAAAATGCGAGGCGAAACCAAAGGGCAAACCCAGCGCGGCCGCCAGCTGCGCACCAAACAGGCTGGAACCGAGAATCCACACCGGCACCCTACTGCCTGCGCCGGGCGTGGCGACAACCGCTTGCCCCGGCTCAGGATCATCAAGAAATTGAATCAATTCCACCACATCTCGGGGAAACTGATTTACATCACCGTCCAGATTGCGGCGCAGTGCATTCACCGTGAGCTGATCGGTGCCGGGCGCCCGGCCCAATCCCAGATCGATGCGCCCGGGATATAGCGCCTCAAGCGTGCCGAACTGCTCGGCTATGATCAGCGGCGCATGATTGGGCAGCATAATGCCACCGGCGCCCACCCGGATCGACGTTGTCGCTGCGGCCACGTGGCCGATAACCAGCGAAGTAGCCGCACTGGCGATGCCGGTAAAGTTGTGATGTTCCGCCAACCAGAACCGACTGTAACCCCACTGCTCCGCGTGCTGGGCCAGCGCGACCGAATTGGCCAGCGATTCGGCGACAGAACCACCCTCACGAACAGAGCAGACATCGAGCATGGCGTAGCGTGTCATGTAGCGTCCTTATCAGAAGAGTTTGTTTCGGAGCCGCCGGCTGTCGAGGCTTTGACCGATGCCGAAAGCGACTCCGCGCTCATGCCGCCACCCATCAATGCCTGCATATGCGGGCCCGCCTGCAAGTCGCCGGCAATGCGCAGCATGGAACGAGTGCCCCTCGCCTCCATTGCTGCGTGCACATAGCGCTTGTTGACCGCGACCACCTGTGGCGGCGCGCTGGCAATTCGGCAAGCGATAGCCAGCACCTCCTCGTCGAGATTTTCTGCCGGAAACACTTGATTCAGCAATCCCGCATGAACCGCTTCTTCACCACAAAATTCGCGGCCGGCAATGTGCAGTTCCATCGCGTGGCGGGGAGACATAAATGCGGGAAACCAGGCGAAATCCGGCAACCCGGCGAACTGTAAAACCGGGTGTGACAGGCGCGCATCGTCCGTGGCATAGATCAGATCACAGGCACCAGCCAGTTCCAACCCACCGGCCATGGCATAGCCGTGAATCTGGGCGATAACCGGTTTAGCCAGATCCCACAGTCCCATCCACCCCTCGGTCACGTGGCGCGCCCACTGCATTCCCACATTGGCGGTAAAATAGGGCTGCTGTGCGGCGAGATCACTTTTCAGGTCATAGCCCGACGAAAAACACTTACCGGCGCCGCGGATAATGCTCACTCGCACACTGTCATCACCATCGGCGGCCTGCAGCGCAGCAATAAGCTCAGCGCGCAGCGCGTTGCTAATGGCGTTGCGTTTTTCGGGCCGATTCAGCGTCAATCGGAGCACACCCTCCTCGGGGCGATCAACAATCAACTCATTACTTTCGGTCATAGTCGCGCCTCAACTCTGTCGTTTGTTTAACGAAGCAATCAATTCCAGTGCTGCGGGCGACGACGTGTGCAGGGTCAGCCCGGTTGCGCCGCAATTCAGCCAACGTTCGAAACGTTCGGCTATGCGCTTTTCATCGCCGAACAGGCCACCCTCATCAATATACTCATCAGGTACCGCCGCTATTGCCTCATCGCGCCGCCCCTCTGTGAACAGGGCCTGAATCCTTTCCGCTGCCTCAGGGTAACCGCGCCGGATCATCTGATCGCGGTGAAAGTTGTTTTTCTCGTTTCCCATACCGCCAATATAAAGCGCCGCCTGAGGCTTGCGCGCGTTGATGGCTGCCTGCACATCGTCAGTGATTTCGACCTGCACTTGCCCTTGAATCTCAAAATCAGCCAACGATTTTCCACCGCCAGCCCGTCGAAAGCCCTCGTCAAGCCAGGGTCGGTAAACATCCATCATGCCCGGACAGAAGCCCATGGGAATCCAGCCGTCTGCAATTTCCGCAGTGAGCGTCACCATACTCTGGCTGCCGGTGCCCAGCCAAATCGGTATATTGGGGTTCATTGTCGCAATGGGTTTCAGAGGCTTGCCCTGCCCGGTGCTCTCATCCTCAGGCAGTGGTAATGACAGGGCTTTACCCTGATAGCTGACCGGGCCTTCGCGACGAAAAACCTGCCGCATAATGGCAACCGTGTCCTTCATACGATCATAGGGTTGGGCCCAGCTCTGGCCATGCCAGCCTTCGACAACCTGAGGCCCGGATAAGCCCAGGCCTGCGATTACCCGGCCCTCCCCGGCCAGTTGCTCCAGTGTGCCAAATTGCATGGCCGTCATGGTTGGCGCTCGCGCAGATACCTGCGCAATCCCCGTAGCCAGCCGTATCCGTGAGGTGTGGGCAGCGATATAGGCCAAAGGCGTAATCGCGTCGGTGCCGTAGGCTTCCGCGGTCCAAATCGAGTCAAAACCCAGCGCTTCTGCTCGTTGAACCAAGCTGAGGGGAATAGTGATTTTTGACGCTGCGTAGTCGATAAAAAGACCGAGTTTCATATCTGCCCCTGTTGTTATTGTCATCGGGACAGCATGGCAGTATTTGCGGGTTATTTCCTCACCCACTTTGATGAAACCCCGCCGTCGGCCAGCGACGAGGTTTCACCGTCAGTTGCGGGGCTCAGTCACCGGTAGGGCCGGCCAGCGCCTCCAGTACCTCGATGTAGTGCGCTGGATCGATATTCTCGGGCGCTTGCTCGGCATAGGTGGCGATTGCGGCGCGCTGGCGCGCGTTGAATTGGGCAATGGTGCCATTCTCACCGCCGGGCGCGGGGCTGATTACCGGCGGTTTGCGATGCAGAGTCGCCTGCTCGAAATCGTAGGCGATGCCAATGCCGGTGCCTTCATCAAACTGACGGACAAAAATCTCCATCCCTCGCGGCACACCAACAGATTCATCAAAGCCTACCGGCACAACGATCGACCCCATCTGGGTGGTGGAGCCAAAATCGCAGGTACGGCCGCCGGTCGGCCCAGGTGACAGGATCAACGCATCTACACTGATGGTTTCGCCAAACTCGTCGCGTACCAGATCGCCGTTGTCATCGGTGATCGCATCCATGACACCGGTCACGTAGGCCCGCATATCGCGAATTGCCTGCAACTGCGACTCGGAAGGAGCGAGATCCGGACTATCGAGGGCGGTCAGTGCAACCAAGCCTGCGGTCCTCGGTCCTACCCGACCTGTTTCGACAATGCCGTCGATACCGATGCAATCGTCACGGTCGTGGGTTTCTGTCGCCCGAAGGCTGGAGACACACCGACGCGGGCTGGAGCCCCCTTCAGCTTCAAACCCGGCAAAATACTGATTCATATCATAATGTCGTGAGCCCGCGCCCAGATTCGCGAAGTCCGGCAGGTAGACATCGTAAATGTTTGCACCCATGGCTTTGAGCTGCTCTATCGCCGCATCAATCAGCTCGCCTTGAGCCCCTGTACCTGTCGCGGAGGTACTGCCACCGAGATTTCTCAACACGCCGATATTTCGCCCCGCCACACCATAGAGCTCCCTGTCGAGGAACTGGGTGTAGTCTCCGGGACGTTGACCAGCAGGAAACCACGCCGCTTTCGGGTCGCGCGCATCAAAGGTTGCCATCGCGCTGAGCATCAGCGCAGCATCTTCGACCGTACGCGTCATCGGACCGCCGGTATCACGCTCATGTGACAGCGGGTAGATACCATGCTGAGATATGACTCCCAGGCTGGGACGAATTCCCACCAGACCGTTAACCGAAGACGGGTGGCGAATCGACTGACAGGTATCCGAGCCTGTTCCTCCCAACGCGAAATTTGCCGCGAGTGATGCTCCGGTTCCCGATGATGATCCCGCCGGACTCTCCGACGTGTTATAGGGGTTACTCACCTGTATGGCCCGAGCCGAAAAACCCGTGGTGAAGTAGGCAAACTCATCCTGATTGGCTTTACCGAGAATGACAGCACCGGCCTGACGCAGACCATCTACGGAGTGCGCATCCACACCGGCCTGATGCCCGAGCATAGAGTAGGAACCCTGGGTGGAGGGATAATCGAAAGTGTCGTAGTTGTCTTTCAAAAGCACCGGCATACAATGCAGAAAGCGATTGCCAATTCCGCGATCGCGCTCGTACAGCGCATCCAGAACAGTCGCCTGCTGCAAAGCGTTAGGCATAATAGCCAGCACCCCCAGGATGGGCAGTCCACCGCTCTCCTGCGGCGTATCGTTATAGGCCAGGATGCGATCAATATACATCTGTGTGATGTCCACGCAGGTCAAAGGCTCGCCATTCTCAGCCACCATGTCACCGGCAAGCACCGCATGTACGTCCGCCATGGTTGCCTCGACCAGCTCAAACTCACGCGAATCACTGATGCCATTGTCGTTCTCATCTACAAAAGGCTCCGGCTCAGAAACCGGTGCCGCCGATGACGAACTGGAACTGCCACTGTCATTACACCCGACCAGCAGAATCATCGCCGCTATCAGGACAAGACAATAAAACTTCATACACACCCCACTATGACTACTTGCCGCCTATCGCCAAGCAGCGATAAACCTGTTGTTTGCTGGCCCTTTGTAAAACAGGTGCCTGCAGCGAATAGTCATTGAGCAAGAACAGTGCCACATCAGAAAACCGGTCATACTGGCAACAAAATGTGATTTATCGCACCGGCATGGAACAGCGCATGCACTGCTAACTGGCAATGTCACACCCTGAGTCGCTCAAGTCATCCTGGTATGAAATTGAACAAACCATTTCGCTTAAGGCGCAACCCCTGCCGCACTGAAGGCAGTAGATCCGCCGGATTCCTACTGCGGAACGGCGACCTGTGCCCAGCCTGCTCCGTGTAAGCAAGGCGATAGATCGTTGCACTACTCTGGTAGTTTTCCACCCAGCCCTTGCCGCCTCCAGCCATCCCCGTAGGATTCAGCACTATGCTGAATCTGAATAGGCAAAAACTGCGCGACAATCAGGAAGCCACCTGGTTTGCGGTCGACCTGATCATGCTTGCCCTACTTATGGTCAACCTGATCTGGCTCACTTTCGACTGGCTGTTTACCGTGGCGTCTTTTTCAAGCGCTCTGCAAAGCCTGACGCCCGGCTTTCATCAGTTTTACTCGGATCAGATTCACCCCAATTTTCTGCAATATGACCTGATGTTTGTCGCGGCATTTATTTCTGAATTTCTGGTGCGCTGGGTGGTCGCCGTCCGCCG
>PAKT01000100.1 GCA_002710725.1 Spongiibacteraceae bacterium | reverse complement strand
TCCGATCCCCGACGGCCTCGCGCGGCACCACCACTGGAAAATCGTACTGCAGCCCGTCCACCACCGTGGCGCGGACACAGCCGCTGGTGGTGAGCCCCGTAACTACCAGCGAATCAGCGCCGGCAGTGCGCAGCTGCGCATTCAGGTCAGTGCCAAAGAAACTGCTGGCCCACTGTTTCTCAATCAGCGCTTCACCCTCAATTGGGCTCAGCGCCGGGTCAACCTGAACCCACTCAGACTCAGGGGTGAGGCAGTTCAGAGCCTGAATGCGGTTGCGAAATACCGAGGCCTGGCGCTCGTTGTGATAGACCACAGTGGTGAAAAACACTGGCAATTGCTTCGCCCGAAACACTTCGAGCAATTGCGCGTTGGCCTCAACCACCTCCGGACAATCGGTACCCAACGGGCAGGCCGAGCTGGTGAAGCCCCTGATCATATCCACCAGAACCAGCGCAGGACGCTGGCCGATGCCGACACTGCTGCGTTGAAGATCCATATCAGTCCTTTACTCCTGCGCGGGCAAAGAATGCTTGCAAGCGCGCGGCTATGTCATCCGCGTACAAATCACAGGCATAGGTTCGCGCGCCTTCAATCGCCTGCTTTTCGCCGCGCCGCAACAATTGAAAGGCCGCATCCAGCTGGCCGTAAAGTGGATCGCCTGTGCCGGCGAACACCAGTACCGGACAGACAATAGCCTGTAACTGTTCACCAAAGGGCTGTTCAATCACCGCCTGATAGGCCTCCGGATAGGCCTCACCCACGGCCAGACCGAGCAAGGTTTCGCGCAGACTCAAAGCCAGGGGGGCATCCGGCTCCTTATCACGCATCCGCTGCCACATGCCCAGCAGGTGACTGCCATCCTCACTCAAGGGAAAGGGTTTAGCCTTTTCCGGCAGGATTGCTTTCAATTGATCGCTTAACAGCGTGGGTCCGGACAGCGCCATCGCCTGCGCCAAATCCGGATTGTCGTGCGCCAATTGCACTGCCACGGAAGCGCCGGTGTGATGACCAAACAACAACGCCGTTTTTATGTTCAGCGCATCGAGAAACTGTTGTATGGCTCTGGCATACGCGGCAATAGACGCAGGTTCTTGTAATGGGTCGCTTTGGCCAAAACCCGGCGTATCCGGCGCCAACAGCCAGTAGTCATCACCCAGCGCGCGCATCAGCGATTCAAACATCACCGACGAGCTGGGACTTTGATGTAGCAGCACCAGCGGCGTCTTGTCAGGATTTCCCGCCTGGCGGAAATGCAGTTGCCCGGCTTCGATGTCACAGTAGGCGCGACGAATCACTGGCCCAGCTCCACGCTGATCCATTTCAGTTCGGTAAACTCTTCGGTGCTGTAGTGGCCACCACTGCGCCCCATACCCGACAGACCCAGACCGCCCACCGGCGCCATCGCATTACTCTGAAAGGCGTGCATGCCAATATGCACCGCGCCACTGCGAATGGCTTTGGCGGCTTTGAAACCGTGCTGGATATTGTGCGTCAGCACACCGGCGGACAAGCCGTATTCGCTGTCGTTGGCCAGCGTAATGGCTTCATCCAGATCAGCTGCTTTCACGATACTTGTCATGGGGCCAAAACTTTCATCGCGCCAGGCACTGCTGTCGCGGGAAGGTTCCAGCAGTACAGTGGGCTCAAACACAAGCCCGTTTTTAACTTTGCCGCCAGTGAGCAAGGTCGCACCGCGCGCCAGCGCATCCTGCAAATGAGCTTCGACTTTTTCTACCGCGCGGCGGTTAATCAGCGGGCCATAAACGCTGTCGGTGTCGCGTTGTTCACCAATTTTCAGGCTTTCGCAGGCGGCTTTCATGGCCGCACAAAATGCGTCGTAGACGGGGGCTTCCACGACAATACGGGAATTGGCCATACAGATCTGGCCGGCGTGATTAAACATACCTTGCACCGCAATAGCGGCGGCTTCGGCCGGATCAAAATCCTTGAGCACCACCAGCGCACTCTTGCCACCCAGCTCCAGTTGCACCCGTTTCATTTGTTGCATGGCGCTCGCACCAATCGCCTGGCCGGTTGCGGTTGAACCGGTCAAGGCAATGGCATCCACATCCGGATGATTGACCAGCGGCGCACCACATTCCTGACCAAACCCGGTCAGCACATTGACCGCATCGGCGGGCACACCGGCCTCCACTAGCAGCTTGGCAAAAGCGACGGCGATCAGCGGCGTTTCTTCGGAGGGCTTGATCACCACGCTGTTGCCCGCGGCCAGAGGAAAAGCGGTCATCTTGGCTAGCAGTGCCAGTGGCGCGTTGTAGGGCGACACAATACCTACCACACCCAGCGGCTCGCGAAACACCATACTGATGCGGGCTGGGTTGTCGTTCGGAAAAGTATCGCCGTAAAGGCGACGAACTTCTCCGGCGGCCGTGCGCAGCAAGTCCACGGTGTAGTGAATTTCATAGCGGGCCTTGTTGATAACCGAGCCGCTCTCGTCCATCAAGAGATCAAGGTAGCGCTGCTCACCAGTGCTCGCCATCAACTCGGCGGCGCGCAGCAAAATGGCTTCGCGTTCTTTAGGGGGCAGTACTGACCATTGCCGAAAGCCCTTACGGGCCGCGCTGACGGCGAGCTCAACATCCGCAGCGCCGGCTCTGGCCGCCCTGCCAATAACCTGTTCCGTTGCCGGCGAAAGCACATCGAAATACTCACCGCTCCGGGCTTTGCATTCACTGCCGGCGATCAGCAATTCGCTTTTGTAAAAGTCAGCCATGGACAGGCTCCATCGTTCCGGCCACCCCGATAATGCGCGTGCCACGGAAAAACTCAAAGGTTTCCACCACACCTTCATCACCCAGGCCGCTCAGGCCCCAGGCCGGGCGCGGTGCCATCGGGTTAAGGTTAAGCATGCTTACCGCATTGATCTTTATATTACCGGCGCGGATGCCACGTGCCACTTTCCAGGCATGCTGCTCCTCACCAAAGACATAGGCCGCCAGCCCAAAGGGTGTGCCATTGGCCTGATCGATGGCTTCCGCGTCGTCGGAGAAAGTATGCACAGTCGCGACAGGACCAAAAATTTCTTCACTGGCCTGCTCAGCCGCGAGACCAGTAATCAAGGTGGGGGCTATAAAATACCCCTCAAGTTCAGGCAAGGCCGTTGGGCGCAGGCAGTGTCCACCCAGGGCTTCGTAATGGGCTATCGCCTGCTGAACAAGCTCAAAGTGACCTTTATGAACAACCGGCCCCATGGTACTGGCTTCATCCAGCGCATGACCCAATCGTATTTCTTCAAGGCGCGCCGTCACTGCCGAAAGCAAACTCTCTGCCACAGATTCATGCACCAGCAAACGCCCCAGCGCACGGCACCACTGGCCATTAAGTGTTGTGATACCGTTGATAATCCCCTCTGCAGCAGCATCGATATCGGCGTCTTCAAGTACCACAATCGGGTTGTTGCCACCCAACTCCAACTGGGCCGGCTTTATATCTCTGGCACAGGCCGCAGCCACTGCCCGCCCCGCCTGCAAACCACCGGTAAAAGACACGGCGGCGATTCGCGAATCTGCAACTAACGCCGCACCTGTGGCGCCGTTGCCGTGTGCCAGCTGAAACACGCCAGCGGGCAAACCGGCTTCCACCACCGCTTCGGCAATCAGCTGGCCGGACTGGGGCGCCCATTCCGAGGGCTTAACGATCACCGGACAACCGGCGGCCAGCGCTGAGGCCAGCTTGTGACAGGTAATACCGGAGGGCGCATTCCAGGGCGCAATAATCGCCGCCGGGCCGAGCGGCAAGCGCTCAACAATCACATCGCCGTGAGGACCTGCAAAGGGCTGACGAACCGGTGGATTGCGCAGCAGATTGGCCGCCGCGCGAAAGGCAAGCACACAAATCTGGGCGACCTGAGAAGTGGTTTTCAGCAGCACACCAGTGCAGATGGCATCGGCCTTCGCAATAGCTTCAAGTCGTTTACCAATGGCATCGGCAATGGCGTCCATCGCCACTGCACGCTCCGCACTGGAAAGTGCCGCCCACTCACCGACCGCGTGCGCTATGTGGGCGGTGGCAATGGCGTTTTCAATCTGCGCCGCATCGCTGGCCATTTGATAAAACAGCGGCCTGCCTTCGCTGGCGTGGCAGACCTGGGTGTCCAGCGTGATCGCAGGAGCCTGCCAGTCATTGTTGATGTAGTTCTTCAGCTGCATAAGGCTTCCCTGGGCGTCAGCCATCAACCTTTACCGAAGGCGTTTTGTTCCTCGCCTTCAATAACCAGGCTGGCGGTATCCAGACGGCCTTTTTCCGCGGGGAAAGCCTGTACCAGCCCCATGGCCAGATCGCGCAAGGCGCGCGAGTACGGCGTGCTGAACATGGTGCCTGAGGTGCCCGCACATTTGAGCGCGGCAATGGCGACCTGAAAGCTGTGCTCAGCGATCTGGCCCTTACAGGTACGCCAGAATTTGACCACCTCCTCCTTGGACACCATCGGCGGCTCACTGCTTTCAATCTGGACCTGGCGGCGCGCCCACAACAGCGCTGTCTGCAGGTTGGCGTACATATCGCCGATAATCTGCTGCTGGTAGGGGCCAGTTCCCACAGGCTTGCCGGTGTCCGCAAACTTCTTGTCTTTCATCAGCTGTACAGCCGACTGGTAGGCCGCAACAGCGCCACCCATATAGATCACAGAAGCAGCGACCTGATTGCCCACAAAGCTGGAGCGGCTCATCTGGCAGCTGCGGGCAAAGGCACCGGGAATACCCAGCGCGTTTTCATCCGAAACGAATACATCTTCCAGCACCAAGCCTTCGGTTGCCGTACCGCGCATGCCCATGGCATCCCATTCAATACGACCGCGGGTGCCTTTGGCGTCGCGATCGACAATAAAGGTACTCAGGGCGCTGGCGTCATTAATGCCTTCCAATGCCGCGGTCACAAGGTACTGGTCGGCGACACCGGTAGCACAGCCAAAGGATTTCTCACCGTTCAGGAGCCAACCACCGTCTACCTTTTTAGCCTGGGTCGTAATCGTAATAGCCGAATGCTCGGACTTTACCGATTCACTGGCGTAGTTAGCCAGCCACTTGCTGTCGCGACCCATGGTGTAAAGCACTTTCTCGGCGAAAGCTTTTACCTGGGGCGCTTCGTCGTCGTTAAACAAGCCCTCTTTCAGCGCTGACAAGGCCAATGTGCCGCGTGAGGCGGAGGTGTTGTGAAAAAAGTAAGCCAGACCGGTAGAGGGGCAAACAGTACCGATAGCGAAACAGGCTGCCGCCCAATCGCGAAGACCGCCGCCCAAGCCGCCGTACTCTCTGGGAACGACAAGGCCCAGCAGACCGGCGTCAGCCAGCAGGCGAACGTTGTCGGGGTTGAATTCACCCTGCTTGTCGGTGGTTGTTGCCCGCTCGCGCAGGGTGGGCAGAATACTTTCAACACGCTCGGCGCGCTCGCGTTCCTCGGCGGTCATGTCTTCGATGAGGAGTTCGGAAATCATTTTGCTCATGGAGGGTTCCTCTGAAACTTTTTTTGGGCGGAGGCATCTCCCCTCACCCCGGCCCTCTCCCACGGGGAGAGGGGGCGCACGATTCAACTACAGCGTGGATGAGGAATGTTTCTAAACACTCACCTCACGCAGCGAAGCAATCTGCTTATCCGCCGCTTCCTGTCCTACCAGCGGTGCAATCCGCTGCCACACCGGGTCAACCTCGGCATTGAAAATGGCAAATTTGTTGCGCTTGTCGCGGGCCGCCAGCTCCTGATGCGTAACATCTTCCAGCGCCTCCGCGGAAATACCTTTTTCGACCAGCCCAAACCAGTGATCCAGATAGGCATCAACCGGTTTCATGATTTTCTCAAAGGCCTCCGGCGTGGCGCGATTGGCCAACATCCAGGGCGACATAATGGCGTACTGACGCGGTGAAAGATGCGCGGCTTCCAGACCGTCAATCTTACGCGCTTCTTCGCAAGCCTCGGTCAGGGGCTGGTAGACCTCGTTGAGGTAATTCAAACGCGAGCCGATATCAACGCGCGGTATCAAGTCCAGGTGAAAGGCGTGGTGATCACCGGCCTGCACCGAATCGACCGTGTAATGAGGTACCGCGCTGTCAGAAGGCATAAAAGCAAAAATCATATGCGAATCCAGCTGCATGGCAGGCACCACGATACTGGAAGTCAGCACCTGAAAAAGCGGCCCGCCGGTAAACTTGCGCATGCCGCCAACACTGCCTTCGTGCATGGGTAACTGGCTCTCCAGCGGCAGGAAGGGGCCACCCTCCTCGTTTTTCACTTCGGTCATACCAAAAGCATCAACGATGCGATTGAGTACGTGGTCGTGCAGGGCTTTGGGTAGTGAAGTCATTATGAATCCTTGGTTGCCAGCAGGGGCTCGAGCAAGTGCCAGGGCCGGCCATCGATCAAATGGGTGCGGTGTGAGACCACCTTGTTTTCAGCGTTTTTCGGATGCAGAACCAGCGGAGTTACACCCGCCTGACTGTCCGCACGGGTCAGCATGGGATAGGTCAGCACGCCGTCGAACTGGCGGGTTTTCCATTCACCGAAAATCGTAAAGTCTTCGTGAAGCGCCGCGCCAAAACTGTTACCCAGCTCGGAAGGCTGCATGGCAGCAAGCAGGTTGACCCGGTTTTCCGCGGCCCGCTCGATCAGACCAGTCGTCAACTCCCACTGCTCCAGCGGCATCAGTGGCACACTGACCACATCAGCGCCCTGCATGGCAACCAGCCGGAAGGCTTCTGGGTAAATGGAATCGTCGCTGCACATCAGCGCAAGACAGCCGAATTCCGTTTTGAACACGTCAAATCGATCGCTCAGCACTGACCAGGAAAAGCGCTCGCTGTAGTGCACCTGCCCCTGACGCGCGACCAGTCCTTGGGCGCCAATCGCAACCGCGCAATGCTGTTTTCCACCCTCAGCCTCCAGAACCAGCGAGGTGGTAATCAGTGCATCACCGGCCACATCAGCCAACGCTGCTATTGCCGCTTCAGATTCACTGACCGCGTTATCGGCGCCTGCCTCGGCAAGACAGAACAACCCCGGCAGCGCGATCAATCGGGCTCCATCGGATACCGCTTGCTGGACAGCCGCTTTCGCTTCGTCCAGCGCGGCAGCACCGGTGTTCTCCAGTTGAATCAGCGCGGCTGGCAACGGCGCCGCTCCGGAAAATACGGGAGCATCGAGAGATTCGGGGTTTTCACCCAGTACCGAGTAAAGCTCCGGGCGACGGCTGCTGAAGATGTCGGTGCCATCGGGACGGCGTTTGTCTCGCGCTTGGGTGACATCGAACTCCGCAAAGACCACTTCCTCTTCGCGGGTTTTGGCCATCGCCAGAACCGTGCCATCGGGTGCCACAATCTGACTTTCACCGGCGCCATTCAAAAATTCCACCGGAATATTGGTGGCAGCACTGATCCCTTCCATCATTGCTTCGGGGACCAAGGGGCCCACCTTGTTGGCGGCAACCACAAACACTTTGTTTTCTGCCGCGCGCACCGGGATATGCAGGGAGCCTTCATCCGGCGCAAAGGAGTTCAGACTGTTGAGCATGATGTCAGCGCCGCGCAAAGCCAGGCAGCGGGGTGTTTCGTTGATCACGCCGTCCATGCACATATACAGCCCGAGACGCCCCAGTGCCGTCTCAGTCACTGCACCGGGCTGATCGGCACGCTCAAGAAAATCGTTCTCGTGGCCAATCAAAACCTGCTTGTCGCTCAGGCCGAGCAGCTCACCGGCAGGTGAGTACAGAAGATTGCTGCCACTGACTTTACCGCCCTCACGTTGCAGGGTGACGCCGACAACAACAAAGGCTGCTATTTCCCGCGCCTTGGCTGCAATGGCTTGCAGGAAGTCACCCTCGAGGGTCAAGGAAACACGGTAGCAATGATCCGCATCGTCATACCAGGAGAGGTGATTGCAGAACTCCGGCAAGACAACGATGTCAGGATTCTGCTCGCCCGCCTTGTCCAGTAGCCGCAGGCAACTTTCGAGGTTGACGTTGATATCACTGCCCACATGGAACTGCGCAGCGGCGGCTTTTATACGTTGTTCCACAACCAGAATCCTTTAAATACTTAAAAGCGAGCGGCTGCCGCCGCTCGGATAATTAAAAGTAAGTGTATTTGACAGTCAGGCCGTAGCTGCGGCGCGTTCCCATACCAACCATGTACTGATTGAAGACGCCGATCACAAAGGCACTGGCCGGATAATTCTCATCGGTTATGTTCTTGCCCCAGAAGCTAATATCCCAGTGATCATTCGGGCCAAGCGCATTGACTGACAGATTCGCTACCGTGCGCGCCGGAACCCAGCCAAGATTCAGCGGCGTCAGGAATTGCTTGGACTGGTAGTTGGCATCCAGGCGTCCAGTCAGCAGCCAACCGGAATCAAAATCCTTCTGCACGTTAAAACCAATCGAAGCCTGCTCCTTGGAACCGCGCGCCAGCTGGTTGCCACCAACTTCGCCATCGGTAGGACAGGTGACACCATCACAGCCGACACCGGTAGCAGCATCACTGCGCCCGGGAGAATACTTAACACCATCATCGTAACTGGCGTCGTTATAGGTCAGACCAACATCGACCGAGAAATTGCGGTTAAATCGGTAAGCGGCTTCAAGTTCAATGCCAATGCTGGTGGCATTACCGATGTTGGTAACAACATCCGATGAGGACAGCGAGGCCTCCTCAGGCGGCACGGAACCCTGCAGCCCCGTCCAATCTATGTAAAACAGCGCACCGTTAAGCGTCAGCGCAGCATCGAGCAGTTTGTTTTTGCTGCCGATTTCATAGGTCCAGTTGGTTGCCTCGTCGTATACGAGCTGACTTTCACTTTCGGCATTGTTGAAGCCACCGGTTTTCAAACCTTTGGCAACAGAGAAGTAAAGCATCTGATCATCATTCAGGGCCCAGTTAACGATAGCCCTCGGCGTGAAGTAGAGAAACTGTTCGTCGTCTTCCTGCACGATAATTGAGCTGGTCACGGTATCAGCCAGACCGGGAACAACCGGATCCTGTGGCAGGCTGTAGCTTACCGACTCGCCAAAGGCGAGACCGAAAGGGTCTGCATGGCGGAACACATACTTGTCCTCGTGGGTCAGGCGGCCCTCAAAGGTCACATCGATGTTGTCTGTCACCAGATAGGACGTGGAGAAGAAAAGCGCCATGATCTCATCTTCAAAGCTGGTGTCTTCCAGGCGCGTTTTCGCATGCTGACGAACCACCTGATCGTAGACGATACCCGTGGTCAGGCGACCGGGATCGGGCACAGCCGAAGAGGGCGTTGAAAGCGGTTCAGAACAGTTCTGGCGCTGCTCCTCGGTAAAGGGCGAACAGACATCACTGATAAAAACGGTGGAGTGCTCGCGGTCTTCGGTCTTGGAGTAGTAGGCACCCAGACTGGCGCGAAAACGATCGCCACTATCAAAGTCAAAACGCAATTCATGGGAAAAGGATTCCAGAACCGAGTTTGGACGACCACTGAATGTATTCGCGTATTTGTAACCGTTCGGATCCTGGTTATTGGCGGCATTCAGTACAAAGTCTGCGGCAATACCGCGACCCACCATCGGGTCTTCACCACCGGGACCACCGGTTGAATAGGTCTCGTGATCCGCATAGCCAAACAGATAATGTGCACTCCAGCTTTCGCTCAACTCATAGTCGGAGGTAAAAGTGACCACCTCGGTAGAGGCGACCTGACCGATTCCACGCGGATCGATCAGGATCCCGTCCAGTGTGCGTGGCCCTTCGGCCCCGGCT
This sequence comes from Spongiibacteraceae bacterium, assembly GCA_002710725.1. Classification (GTDB taxonomy): domain Bacteria; phylum Pseudomonadota; class Gammaproteobacteria; order Pseudomonadales; family Spongiibacteraceae; genus Litorivivens. The sequence continues at coordinate 5,160 of PAKT01000100.1, read as the reverse complement.
GCCGTATCGGGCAATTCACCGCACCAGGCCGAAAAACCGGAGTGGGCCGCCGTGGGTGAGGGGTTACCGATATCGTTGACCGTTCGCCAGTTGCAGTTAAGATCCAGCTGATTATCCAGACGCAGACCAAAACGGGCGGCGTTAACGCCGGAGATACTGTACCCAGCGCCGGTTTCTTTCTCAGCGTTGTTTTTGTAGTAACTGGTACGCAACATCAACCGGTCGGTGGGCTCATACGCGAGCATCAGGCTGTAGATTTCGTCGTCCCAGCCACCCAGATTACCGGTTGTACTCGGGCCTGAGGGGTCGGCATCCGCCATTGGGTGATCGTTCTTAGTGTGGCCATCATACTCAGAGAAACCAAAGGTGGCTTTCGCCAACAGCCGGCCGTCCAGTGCGATGGGGCCATTAAAGCTGGCTTTGATGTCCTGGCGCTCATTGTCACCCACGGTAACGGCGACGTAGGCTTCGGCTTCGGCCTTGGGCTTGGCAGTAATGTAGTTAACCGCACCGGCAAAGGCGTTGCGGCCAAACAGAGCATTCTGCGGCCCCTTGATGACCTCGACCCGCTCCATATCAATCATGCCCAGGTTGAGCATGCTCTGACGCTGCAGATACACGCCGTCGATAAAGAAGGACACATTCTGGATTCGCGAGGTTGTGAACTGCTGGGCCAGACCGCGGATTACTGCATTGCCGTGGTTGCCGCCAGTAATAAAGCCCTCATAAGTGAAGCCGGGCGTGGCCGCTGCAATATCATCCAGCCCGGTAAAACCACGACGTTCGAGCGAGTCGGCGGTAAAGGGTGTTACCGATACCGGGATGTCCTGAATGGACTCCTCGCGCTTACGGGCAGTAACCACGATCTCCTCCAAAGACTTGTCCACACGCGTTGTCTTTGCAGCCCCTTGCTGCGCCTGGGCCGAAACAGCCAACATTTGTAGACCGACTATACCGGAGAGCAAACAGACCGATTTCTTCGTCAAATTCATAGTATCTTCCCGCACGAGATGCTTTTGAAAGTTTAATAAATTGGCCTCAGCCAAACTCCGGTGCCCTCCCCCCGACACCCATGATGAAACCAGCAGCAAAATACCGGCCAAACCATCATTTGTTATAATCTAATATCATTATAGCTTTTAAGTCAACAAGACGGCATACTGAGATTTCTGGCGGCAACCACAAGAGCCTGGAAACATGTATGACGACTACACTGTAGCCCTAGCGCTGTTCGACTATATCCCCACTGTATTCACTGCACTGGGCATGTATTGGCTTTGCACTTCGCAACTATTTGATTTATCTGTGATTCGCCGCTTGGCAATAGTGGGCGCTGTGATGATTGTCAGTGGCGGCCTGCTCAAAGCCAGCTGGAAGCTGATTGTCGCCAGCACGGGCGAACACATCCCATGGATGAACAACAGCCTCTTTATTTTTATGGCGCCCGGGTTTGTGCTGTTGGGTTTCGCGCTCGGCCTTCGGCATATTCGCCCTGTTAGTTTACCTATTCCCCTGCTCTTTACTGGTGCGATTCCGATAATCGCCCTGTGCCTTTACCTCGTATATCCAGGCCAGCGACTCTGGTTTTTCTGGCTGCTCGCAGTGGTCACGCTGGCTAATACCGCTGTGATTTTCATGCTTGCCCGTGCTGGCTGGAACACCAACGACCGCATTATCAGCCTGCTATATATTGCAAGTTTTTTCGGCACACTGAGCCTCAGCGGGCTGGCCCGCATACCGGAACAAACCGCTGCACTGCAGTGGATAGAAGAAAGTATCAACGCCGTCGCGCAAGGCCTCTTTTTTGCAGCCAGCCTGCGTCTTAACAAACGTTTAAGGGAGACTCAAACCCAATGACCAGCATCACTGCTAACCGTTTTTTGGGAGTTCAGCTACTCCCTGACGTGCAACGCTCCCATATGGGCACCTTTTATGTCGCCTGTATGGCGGGCATTCTGCTGTCGACTTTCATGCCGCAGATGCAACCCTACCTGCTGTCGGAATTTCTGAATATCCCTCAGGAAAGACAGGGCGTAGTGAGCGGCAATATCGCTTTCTGGGGAGAAATAGCCATCATTCTGGCCGTTGGCGTCTGGGGCTCGCTGTCAGACAAGATTGGCCGTCGCCCCGTTATGGCAATGAGTTTTGCCATCATGGCCGTCGCCGTAGTGTTGTATCCTTTTGCGAGAACCTATACCGAGCTGTTGGTTTATCGTGTTTTATTCGGCGTGGGCGTAGCCGCCTTCAGCTGCATGATCTTTGCCATTATGGCGGACTACACCGCTGACTCCAGCCGCGGCAAGGCTACCGGTTTTCTGGGCATGGCCAATGGCATAGGCGCGCTGATTACTGTGTTTATTTTGCTGCGGCTGCCTTCGATCTTTCAGGCACAGGGCATGGATAGCCAGGCTGCCGGGCTCGCCACTTACGCCATCGTGGCAGGCCTTGCGGGGATTTTTGCCCTGTGGATGTGGTTCGGGCTGAAGAAAACACCGCGCCGAGTCACCATGGAAAACGAAAGTTTCTGGGAAATTACGCGCAAGGGTCTGATGGCCGCAAAAGACCCGGGTATTGCACTGTCTTACGGCGCCGCCTTTGTCTCGCGCGGCAACCTCGCTATTGTCGGCACTTTTTTTACCCTGTGGATTGCCAACTACGGCACCAGTGAACTGGGCCTGTCGCGCGCTGACGCGCTGGCGCGAGCAGGCATGATTGTGGGTATCGCCCAAACCATGACTCTGCTGAGCGCACCGCTATTCGGCATACTTTCTGACAAGATCAATCGCGTCAGCGCCGTAGCACTCTCATTGTTTATTTCATTTCTCGGTTATGGCGGCACCTACTTTGTCACCGATCCTTTCAGCGGCGGCATGATTGTGTGTGCGGTTCTGATTGGCATGGGAGAAGTTGCCTGCATCATTACCAGCGGTGTTTTGCTGTCTCAGCAGGCCCCGGTGGCAATTCGGGGCGCGGTGAATGGATTCTTCAATCTATGTGGCGCGCTCGGGATTTTGGTGGCGGCTAAAGTAGGGGGCGAACTGTTTGATAGCTGGCGCGAGTCTGGCCCCTTCGTGTTTTTCGGTTTGATCGCCTTCGGCGTGATGATCTGGGCGCTACTGGTTCGCAATAAAGTTGTTGCCCCCGTCGACAACGTCTGAGCCTGACTAGGCAACCGGCCTGATTGAACAATCAGGCCGGTTGATCGACTACTCAGGCTGCATGTCGTTGGTATAGGGCATCTCCCAAAGCCGCCACATTAGCTTTCCTTCTATAGTAAGTCTGATAGTCTAGCCTCCTACCAAATACTGTTACTCCCGGAGCAAGTCTCATGTATGAATGCAAGATCGTGGATCTGACGTTTCTGGAAAGCGCCAGAAACCGATATAAGGCAGAGGTGGAAATTGAAGCCACCCCCGAGCAGATATTCGAATCCTTTGAAAATGCCGATGACTGGCCTCGCTGGGCAACACCTATCCAGAATGTGGAATGGACTTCACCCAAACCCTTTGGATTGGGCACTACGCGTACAGTCAGCATGTCCGGTGGCATGGTCGGTGATGAAGTGTTTATTGCCTGGGAGTATCCAAAGCGGATGGCGTTCTGCTTTACCGCCTGCTCCAAGTCAATGACCGAGAGTTTCGCGGAAGACTATGTAGTCACCCCACTGGACAATGGAAAGACCAGGGTGACCTGGATAATGGCGATGGAAGTCAAAGGTGTGGGCCGCGTTACGTTACCGATCTTCTCGCCAATTATGAAGATCGCCAACCAATGGATGCTGGGGCGCTTCAAGAAACTGGTGGAAGCCAACGTAAAACAGGCGGCGCAGCAGAAGCCCTCAACCGACAACAGATAACTGTCGGCGTTGAATCAAACGACAACCGCCAGGGGCCGCAGCGCAGATGTGCTGCGGCTTTTTTGCAAGAGCAGATTTTCTGTTTAGAACTCTTCCAGCAAGCGCCCCTTACCGGTGATCTTGTCGTTGATTCCGCAGGCGCGCAGGGCGTGCCAGATCGTCGCCACATTGATTGGCAGCATCGGTTTTTCCAGCCAGTGCTCCAGGGTCGGAAACAGATCAACCGTTGACAGGTTGGTGCCACATTGCACAATGGCTTCCACGTCATCGCCGTCGGCTTTCTTGACCGCTTCAATCACGTCCTTGATCGGTGTTTCCGCAATCGCGGTCGCAGAGGCGCAATTCAAGCCCACCACATGCTTGACTTCGTACCCAATCTCGTCGAAAAACTGCCTTACATTGTCGTCACCGATCGGCGGATAGGGCGTGATAACGGAAATCTTTTTCACGCCGAAATTGTCCAGCGCCATGCGCGTAGCGCCGGCCCCGGTTGTCATTCCCAGATCGCCGATCTGATCCTGAATGTTTTTTTCAAACTCGACGTTGCCCTTGGTGCCACCCCAGAAAGTTTCAGCAGACATACCCAGCATCAGGTGGCTTATTTTTGCGGTGAGCACGTTTTCAATAGCCGGCGTCATATCTTCGCGCATCAGGTCCAGAAAGCGCTCGAAAACCGTGTTCGCATCGTCGCCGCTTGCCTCGCCCTCTTCCGCCCAGTTGCGCAGACGAATAAGAAAACGTGAGGGGTGCCAGGTCACACCATCAAGGGCAAATTTTTGCAGGTCGTATTCGACCCCGGTGTTGGTTGAGGGGATAAGCACACCAATCTGGGCGCGGCGGGCGATCTGATAGTTTTGCATAATGGAATCTCTACTTACCTTGTATTCCCCTCACCCCAGCCCTCTCCCGCAGGGAGAGGGGGCAGCGCGGAGCGTTAAATAAACTCAGGCGATATCAGCGAACAGATCGCGCTTGTTAAAGCCCGCTGTCATAAAGCGGCGGAAGGCCTTGCCGGTGGTAAGCCACTCTACGCGGGCGCCATTTTTTTGCGCTTTCAAAACACCGTTAACCAACCAGGGCGTGACCGTTTCCACCTTGTCCCCCAGAATATTGAAAATCTTTTTCGCCTTTTCCCATTCGGGAGTGGCGGTGTCGTAGTCGCCGATCAGCAGGTCGGTCACTACGATACCGGGGCTGAGCACATTGACCTGAACGTTTGATTCAGCCATGTCTTTGCGCAGAGCTTTGGCGAGATAATTAACCGCTCGCTTGGTGGCGCCGTAGGCGGCCATTCCCGACTGTGC
>PAKT01000099.1 GCA_002710725.1 Spongiibacteraceae bacterium | reverse complement strand
TGAGGCAAGGTGTCCATCAGCAGGATGGAGCTGGCAATCGCCAGGGTCAGCCAGGTGCCGAGGGTGCCGATAAAGCGCGGCAGCGTGGCTCCGGCAGAGCCTGTCAGACCAACCGCGTGCAGTACCCGCGATAAAACCAGGGCAATGCCGAGCCCGTGCACCACCGCCGCGCTGTTGTCGTTCAGCTCCACCAGCAGGATCAGCACCAGAATCATTGGCGTGTATTCGACAAAGTTGGCCTGAACCCGAATCAGTCGCTGCAATTCCTCGTTGCCGCCATCACCGAGACCGACCTTGTGAACGCGGCGGCCGTTAACCACGCGGGACGACAGAGCCAGCAGCAGAATGCCGCAGAGACCGGCGTAAAGGGGAGTAATCATGAGCAGTCCTTATTGTCGAGAGTATTTTGATTATCAAGAGTAGTTTTGCGCCCGAGTTTACCCTTCCCGGCACAGGTCCAGCCAGCGCTGGATGCCGGCGCTGCGGTACTTCTGCTTGTGCAGCACAAAGTAGAAGTGCCGGCGGAAATCCTTGGGCGTGGTGGTCAGTGGCACCAGGCGGCCCCGGCGGAAGGCGTCTTCCAACGTGATGGCCGACAGGCAGCCCAGCCCCAGATCGGCTTCCACGGCGCGCTTGATGGCTTCGGTGTGCTGCAGTTCCAATGCGATCTGCAGCTGCGGCAGCAGGCCGTGCATCGCCCGGTCAAAGGCCTGGCGGGTGCCGGAGCCGCGTTCGCGCAGAATCCAGGGCTGGGCCAGCAGTTCGGCGTCGCTGACCTGTGAGCGCTGTGCCAGCGGGTTGTCGGGGCTGCAGAACACCACCAGCTCGTCGTCCCGCCAGGGCATGATGTCCAGGTCCGGGTGGTGGTAATCACCCTCGATCAGGCCGATATCCAGCTCGAAATCCAGCACCTTGCTGGTAATGGCTTCGGTGTTGGCCACCTCCAGATGGACCCGGGCACCGGGCTGCTGGGCCATATAGCGGGCGACGATACTGACCACCAGATAGTTGCCGATGGTCAGGGTGGCGCCCACCTTGATCTGGCCGATATCCGTGTGCTGCGCCAGTGCCTGCTCAAAGGCCTTGGCCTGTTCCAGCAGGCTCTCGGCTTCGGGCCGCAGAGCTCGGCCCAACTCATTGATCTGCAGGCGTTTTCCCACCCGATCAAACAGTTGAACGTCAAATTGCTGCTCGAGCTCTTTGAGTGCGCCGCTGGCGGCAGACTGGCTCATGGCGAGGTGGCCCGCAGCCCGGGTGATGTTTTCGTAGTGGGCGGCGGCGAGAAAGACCTCCAGTTGGCGCAGGGTGTAACGCATAATCGGTTTTTCAGGTAAGTGATATATGAATAATCCATTTTACCGATGTTTGGCGGCGCGTCTATAGTGGCCTCCACATTTGGCGTATGAGAGACGGATCGCAATGACCAGCCTTGTAACAGAACGGGTAACCAATATTCACCACTGGAACGACACGCTGTTCAGTTTCAAGACCAGCCGTGACACCGGTCTGCGTTTTGAAAACGGTCACTTCGTCATGATTGGTCTGCCGGTGGAGGGCAAGCCCCTGCTGCGCGCTTACAGTATCGTCAGTGCCAACTACGATGAAGAGCTGGAGTTTCTCAGCATCAAGGTGCCGGACGGCCCGCTGACCTCGCGACTGCAGAATATTCAGGTGGGTGATGAGATTTTCGTCAGCCGCAAACCCACCGGCACGCTGGTGGCCGACCATCTGCTGCCGGGTCGCAACCTGTATCTGTTTTCTACCGGCACCGGCCTGGCGCCTTTTATGAGCATCGTTAAAGACCCGGAGGTCTACGAGCGCTTTGACAAGATCATTCTGTGTCACGGGGTGCGCTACGCCAGCGAACTGGCCTATGCCGATTACCTGACCCATGAGTTACCGGAAAATGAGTTTTTTGGCGATGAGGTAAAGCAAAAGCTTATCTACTACCCCACAGTGACCCGCGAGCGGTTTCGCAATCAGGGGCGGCTGACGGATCTGCTGCAAAGCGGGCGGCTGTTCGCCGACGTGGGCTTGCCGGAACCCGATCTGGAGAATGACCGCTTTATGCTCTGCGGCAGCCCATCCATGTTGAAGGATATGACGGCCCTGCTCGACGAGCGCGGTTTTCGCGAGTCTCGCAACGGCTATCTGGGTCATTATGTGATTGAACGGGCCTTCGTAGAAAAGTAAGGGTAGAAAAGTAATTCGACAACTAGTCTCGATCTTGGGCGGTTACGGCGCGCGGCTGTAATCGCCCTTTTTTGTTTTGGCACACGCAAGTGGTAGGCTAGCCCCCTTTATTTATTCTTATCCATGTCCGGGCTTGGGAGAAGCGTGTGAAACGTCTGTTACTGATTGTGGTCCTGGTGATTGTGGCTGGTGGGCTGCTCCTTACTTTCACCAAGCGCCCGGAGCCGCTCGACGAATCGCTGGAAAGCGCCGGTCGCTTGCAGAACGGCCCCTACGCGGTCTCCAGTTTTGACGTCACGCTGGAAGACACCACTCGCCCCAGTCAGCCCCACGGTGAATTTGAAGGCGCGAATTCGCGCACCCTGAAAACCCGCATCTGGTATCCGAGCGATCTGTTGCGGGAAGGTCGTCCGGCCAGCGAGCCGCTGCCGCTGCTGATTTACAGCCACGGTTTTATGTCCATGCGCACTGGTGGTGCCTACATGGCCGAGCATATGGCGAGCAAGGGCTATGTGGTCGCTGCCATGGATTACCCCTTAACCAACTATGATGCGCCCGACGAGCCCTACGTTGTGGACGTGGTCAATCAGCCGGGCGATATCACCTTCCTGCTCGATCAACTGACGAGCTGGCACAGTGATGCAGGCAATCTGTTTGAGGGCGCCATCGATGAGTCTCGCATTGGCCTGTTCGGGTTGTCCCTCGGTGGCATGACAACCACCATGACCGCCTTTCATCCGCGCCTGCATGACCCGCGCGTCGATGCTGCGGTGTCCATTGCCGGCCCGAGTTTCACCTTTACCGAGCGTTTTTACAGCCAGCGCCGTATGCCTTACATGATGATTGCTTCAGAGATCGACGCGCTGGTGGACTACAAGGCTAACGCTTTGCCCACGCTGCTGGTGCCGGGTGCCGTTCTGGTGACGGTAGACGGCGCCTCGCATACCGGCTTTGCCGATATGGCGCGCTTTCTGCGCTGGATGAAAAACCCGGACAAAATTGGCTGTGATCAGGTCAAATCCAATATTGAAAACAGTAACGAAGAAACCTGGTTTGAAAAGATCGGCTCGCCGGAAGAGGGTGTAGAACCCCGTGACCCGCCACCGCTGTGTGAAATGGATCCCCTGCCTAAAGCGATGAACCCAATACGGCAGCACTGGATTACACAGTTGGCGGTGGCGAGCTTTTTTGAAGCTCACTTCTCAAATGAGGCGAGCGTTCGACGAAATAGTTTAAATTTCCTGACCCAAACACTGCCTGCAGAGATTGCCGAGGTCAGTGTCGCGGTCAATAATAACTGAGGCCCGAATGGTCGGGTTTTAAAAACTCCACAATAACAAGGAACCTGCTATGACAACTGCACTTTGGTGTTTGATGATAACTGCCCTGATCCCGACGCTGCTGTCGTTTACCGGTGGCTATCTGCGCCACAAGGAACTGGGTGGCGCTGACAACAAAAACCCGCGTCAGCAATATGCTCAGGCCACCGGTGTTATCTCTCGGGTCTTTGCCGCCCAGCAGAATGCCTGGGAAGGACTGATTCTATTTACTGCTGCACTGGTCGCTGCGTTTGTGTCGGGTGTGCCGCAAGAGCAGCTGGCTACTGTCTCCATTGTGTTTGTCGTTGCCCGAGTATTGCATGCGGTGTTTTATATGGCGGATCGGGACATGCTGCGCTCACTGTCCTATCTGGTGGCACTTGGCAGTGTGATCTGCATTTTCATCATGGGTGCTTAACAAACTGCGGTGTTCAGCATGATAAAAATGTACGCAGCGTGGGGCCGGGCATTATTGCTCGGCTTCGTTTTTTCAGGGGCTGTTCAGGCTTCCACTTACACCGCCTTTCAGCTGGATGCATCAAACGTGGACGCTGTGCCGCGAAGCGGCCCCGACGCTATTGCAGGGCGCGGCGACTGGTGGCTGAGCGATGGTCGTTTGTGTGCGGCGGTCAGTGCTGTCGACCACGACAGCGGCATCGTTGCCGGCGGCGGTACCCTGATCGATTTTGGCTTCTGTGATCGCGCCGATGATCAGTGGTCCTATGCCAATCTGTTAACCGGTCTGGCCAAGGAAAAGGCAATCCGCGCGCAGCGGATTGAAAGCAGCGCGCGCAAAAGCCGCGCTGAAGTGGTGGTGCGGGGAGAAGATGACGGCCTGCGCCAGACCATCCGCTATGTGCTGGATCGCAGCGATCCCGATGCGCTTTCCATGTGGATTGAGGTGGAGCGGGTAGCGCCGGGGCGTCCGGTCAGCATGAGTGGCCTGCTGACTCTTTATCCCCACCGTTCGCTGTCCCCGTTTACCCTGTCGACCAGCAATTCCGCCTACAGCCTGGGCTTTGATCACCCCTACATCGATCGTCACAATGTGTTTTCACTGGTGGCGGGCATGATGCCGGCCGACTGGAGTGTGCTGGTGGGGAGTCATGTTGGGAAAGAGCCGCTGAGCTACGGCGTGCAACTGGCCTCCGCCTATCTGACCGACACCGAAGGCGTTGATCACACGCTACCCACCTTCCTGATTGCTCTGCCGGAATACAGCATGCACGGCTGGATGACCCGCCCGCTGTGGTGGGACAGTGAAAAGCCGGGCATGTGGCAGATGGTGCAAAGCCAGCTGATGGATTTGAAAGTCGGTGAGCGCATGGTTGTGCACTTCCGGGTGGTGCCAGGCAAACAGGCGGACGTCGCCGCCATTACCGACAAGCTGTATCAAGGGTCGGTGCTGGAAGGCAGCGTCAACGCGGCGCCGGTAGCGCTGGCCCTGTTCAACGATCAGGGCCACCCCGTCAGCCACCGCCGCATTACCGAGCCGGGGCGTTTTTCCCTGCGTCTGCCCAAGGGCTTGCAGCGTGTTTCGCTGACAGCGCGCAGCCCCTGGGGTGAAATACTGACCCAGACACACAACCTGAGTGACGGCCCGGATATGGGGGCGCTGCAGTTTACGCAACGCAGTGAGCTGCGCCTGCCGCGCGGCGAAACCATGAAGCTGACATTCCACGGTCTGGATGGCACGCCGTCACCGCGCATTGGCGCGGGCCTGCTCGACTTTCGCGAAGACGGTCTGCCCGTGGCGCACTCGCTGGTGAGTCAGACGGTCTCGCTGGCGGGTATCGATTCCGATCCGGAGTCGGTGTTTCTGCCGCCGAGCAAGTACGAGGTCTTCGCCAGTCGGGGGCTGGAGTATGACGTTAGCCGGGCGCAAATCGTTGTGCGCCCCGGCGAAGTCTCCAGTCTGACAATCGACGCCCCGGCGCGGGTGCACGAAAGTGAATGGGCCAGTGCGGACTTTCATGTGCACGCCGAAGGGAGCTTTGATTCCAGCCTGCCACTGCTGGAACAGCTGCGCAGCTTTGCCGCGCAGGATGCGGACATCATGGTGCTGACGGAGCACAACCGCATCCTCAATGGTGAGGCGGTGTTGGCGGACAGTGGCTTAAAGGGGCGCATACATCTGGTTACCGGTGCCGAGCTCACCGGCATGGCGCGAACCGAGACCGTGCCCACCTCTATCGGACACAGCAATATCTTTCCGATCGCCGAGCGCAGTGATCTGTTTGCTGGCGGGGTGCCGCGGGTTGAAGATCGTCGCCTGCACAGCCTGATTGCGGAAACACGTTACCGCTACCCGGACGCCCTGTTCCAGCTGAACCACCCGCGCTCCAACGGCAACCTCGACGACGATCTGGCCTTCTTCGATCACCTGTCGCAGGGTGTGGCCTTTGAACCGTCGCTGCCGCTGAAGCACTCGCGCAACCAAAGCCTGCTGGAAGCGGGCCCAACGGGCTTTCGCGATATCGATTTCGATGCCATGGAAATCCTCAACGGTGACCAGGTGGCCGCCTATCTGGAAATCCGTCGCGACTGGCTGGCCCTGCTGAATCAGGGCTACCGCATTCGCGCCACCGGCAACAGCGACTCCCACGAGCTCGCCGAGCCGGTGGGTATTCCACGCAATTATCTGGATGTACCCAAGAGCGGTGCCGGGCTGAATGACAAGGCCATTGCCGATGCTGTGCGGCGCGGTGCGCTTTATCTGACCAGCGGCCCCCTGCTCAGCGTTACCCAGGCTGGGGCTTCGGTTATTGGTGCCAATCTGCAAGGTGCCGAGCAGCAGGTATCTATCCGTATCGACGCCGCGCCCTGGGTTGCGGTTGAGGATCTCAATATCTATGTAAACGGTCGCTTGCGGCACACCCGAAAAGTTAGCGCCGGTGGCGTTTATTCAGAGACGATTCATCTTCGCCGTGATAGCATGGTCGTTGTTGAAGTAATGGGGCCGGCGACGCCGGTGTATGCCAAGCTGTTACCGGGGCTTGAACCCATTGCACTGATAAACCCGATTTATGTGGATGCCGATGGCGATGGTCGCTGGCAGCCACCCGGCCTTTAACCGGACGAGATCAGGAACAAGGTAAAAAATTCGGCAATAGTACGCAGAATGCGCAGGCGACAGTTTTTACACTCGCATTCTGTTCTCACTATCTGTGATTATTAACCACATTTTTAGGTAAGGGATGTTCTCCAATGAAATCTACATGGCTAGTACGCGTTGCAAGTATTGCTCTGGCGTTGGCGGTTGCGGGCTGTACCATCGACCCGTATACCGGTGAAAAGAAAACCAGCAACACCGCTAAAGGGGCGGGTCTTGGTGCCTTGGCAGGCGCTGCCATCGGTGCCGCTACGGCAGGTAAAGACAAAAACAAGGCCATCAAACAGGGCGCGCTGGCCGGTGCTGCCGTAGGCGCGGGTGCCGGTTACTACATGGATACCCAGGAAGCCAGACTGCGACAGCAGCTTGAGGCCACCGGCGTTCGGGTTGAGCGTATTGGCGATACCATCAAGCTGATCATGCCCGGCAACATCACCTTTGATACCAGCAGCTCCTCGCTGAAGCCGTCTTTTACCGACGTGCTGAACAGCGTCGTCGAGGTCGTCAAGGAGTTCGACAAGACTCTGTTGCAGATCAATGGTTACACCGACTCTACCGGCAGCTTCGAGTACAACCAGAACCTGTCTGAGCAGCGCGCCGAAAGTGTCGCCCGGTTCTTCCTGAACAGTGGTGTTGCCGCCAGTCGCGTGCGCACCGCCGGCATGGGGCCGCGCGATCCTATCGCCAGCAATGATACTGCTGCAGGTCGCTCTCAGAACCGCCGCGTTGAGCTGAACCTGATCCCGACCGGTCAGTAACATGCCCGTGGTGGATGTCATCAAACCGCTCGCCAAGGCGAGCGGTTTTTTTGTGCTCGCGATTGCCCTGCTGGTGAGCGGTTGTGCCTGGATGCGCGATGCCGCCAAGCCGGAAGTCAGCCTGACCTCACTGTCGCTGGACCCGCGTCAGGGCTTTTCGCAAACCCTTAACGTGGGCGTTCGGGTGCGCAACCCCAATGCCTTCGAACTCAATATCAAACGCTTAAACTACCGGATTTTTCTGGAAGACAGCGAGCTGGCCTTTGGACGTCGGGATGAGAAACTGACGGTGCCTGCCAACGACAGCGTCAACCTGACGGTGCCGGTGGAACTGAACCTGCTCAGCGGTTTGAGCCTGGCGGAGAAGTGGTTGCGCAATCCCAAAGACGCGCTCGACTACCGACTGGAAGTGGATGCGGATGTGGCCAACTTCGGCCTGGGCCTGATGCAGATTCGCAAGGAATCCAGCATCAGGCTGAGCCCTGAGCGCTAGCTTCTAGCGCCGACCCAATATCAGGCCGTTTTGCGACGGCCTTTCTTTTTGCTGTTGTTTTCCAGGTCGCTGTGAATGGCCAGCAGCTGTTGCGTCAGCTTGTGGGACTGGGCCATGTAGATCAGCGGCGTCTGCCGGGTACGCGACTCTTTCATCTTGACCGAGGCGCTGAGGAAGGTCTCAAACAGGGGCAGACCCTGATCAGTCAATTCTTCGGTCAGTTGCTGCGGCAATGAGGCCTGGGCCTGAAACTGATTGACCACAATGCCTTCCAGCTCCAGTTTGGGATTGTGGTCTTCCTTGATCTCGGCCACGGTATCCAGCAGGCCCATCAGGGCGCCGGAAGAAAAACTGTCGCAGTCAAAGGGAATCAGCAGCGAGTCACAGGCGATCAGCGCCGAGCGGCTGTAGAAATTCAGCGCCGGTGGCGTGTCGATGTAGATGTGCTCGTATTCGTCGCAGAGGTTATCCAGTGCGTCGCGCAGTTTGTAGATCTTGTGACGCGATTCCAGATCCCGCTCGATGCTCGCCAGCTCAGGGCTGGAGGGCATCAGGAACAGGTTTTCGAATTCGGTATTGTAGATGAAGTCGCGGGGCTCTTTGCCCTTGCCAAAGAAAGACAGCTTCTGCCGGAAAAAATCCGCCGCATTGTCCTTCAGCTCGCGAAATTGCGTGCCTATCAGGTATTCGCTGCTGTTGCCCTGCACGTCCAGATCGACCACCAGGGTTTTGTAGCCCTTCCAGGCACTGATCGCAGCCAGGTTGCAGGTAATGCTGGTCTTGCCAACGCCACCCTTCTGGTTGAATACGACTCGCTTCATTGACGGCCTCAATACTTACTTGGTCAAAAGCGCAATCCTACCAGTGTGCGGTGGCGTTCTCCATCGCGGCGTGGGGCTCAGGCGGAGGATTTCTTCATCCATTGGCCACTGTGCAGTACGCCAAACAGCAATACCAGCAGGTAGCCCTGGGCGGCGGGCACTTTGGGGTCGGCCTGAATGTGTTTGCGAAACACGATGCATTCAATGGCGTGGGCCACCAGCAGGGCAATGGCGATGCCGGTAATCCACGGCGCGGCGCTGCCAAAGGGGGTGATCAGATTAACGACGGCGGCAATCCAGAAGGCAAGGGTGCCGATTTTCCCGAGAGTATTTCCCATGTGTAAGTCCTTGTTATGTTTTTGATTGGCCCAAAACCGCGGGGCTGGCTTGTTATGCGGGGAGCCATGGTAAACAATAATGCGCCGCTGCCCAATACTGGAGGCACCATGTTGCTCGCATCAGTTCAAATACCCGCCCTCACCTGCCTGCTGAGTGTCGTCCTGTTGCTGGTGTTTGAGCGCCAGGGCGTGCGCCGCGCCGAATGGTTGTTCAAACCGCTGGCGGCACTGGCCTTTATCTGGGCCGGGCTGGCCAGTGGGGCCCTCGATAGCGGCTACGGCCAATGGGTTCTGCTGGGGCTGGTGTTGTGCATGGCAGGCGATGTTCTGCTGATACCACCCGGCCAGGGGGCGACTTTCCTGGCCGGTATGGTGGCCTTCCTGCTGGGCCATCTGGCTTACGCCATCGCCTTCCTTCAGCTGCCGCTCGATGGGGTCACGCTATTGGGTGCAGTGGCCGCGATGACGCTGGTGGCTGCGGTTGTGCTGCGCTGGCTGTGGCCCTACCTGAATCGCCAGTTTCAGGTGGCGGTGGTGGCCTATATTGTGGTGATCTCGGCAATGGTCTGTCTGGCCGTGGCGACCGGTGAAGGCTGGATCATTGTCGGCGCCGTCGCCTTTGCGGTGTCGGATCTGGCGGTAGCGCGCAATCGTTTTGTGGCGCCCGGCTTTATCAATCGTCTGTGGGGCCTGCCCCTGTATTTTGTGTCCCAGTTGCTGATCGCCGCTACCGTCACACTGGTCTGAGGCTTGGAGTTGTTATGTACACGGGTATTGTGGCCGGCGCTTTTCAAGTGGTCGGGCTGGAGAAAAAGCCGGGGCTGAGTCAGCTCATTGTCGAACTCAATGACACGCTGGTTGAGGGGCTGGCCATCGGTGCCAGCGTCGGTTTGAATGGCGTATGTATGACCGTCACGGTGATCGACGGCGTTCTGGTGCATTTCGACGCCATGCAGGAAACGCTGTCACTGACCACCTTGGGAGACTTGCGTGAAGGCGATTGGCTCAATGTCGAACGCTCGGCTACCCAGGGCGCGGAAATTGGTGGCCACCTGATTTCCGGGCACGTGGATGGCACCGCGCAACTGGTGGCGCTGGATCGGCCGGAAAACAACTGCACCATGACCTTCCGGCTGCCGCCCGAGCTGCTGAAATATGTCTTTAAAAAAGGTTTTATCGGCTTGCACGGCTGCAGCCTGACGGTCGCGGATATCGATAAAAGCGCGGCGACTTTTTCGGTTTGCCTGATTCCCGAAACCCTGAGGGTGACCAATCTGTCGAAGTTGAACGTGGGTGAGCGGGTGAATATCGAGGTGGATCGTCAGACTCAGGTAATTGTGGATACGGTGGAGCGGGTGCTGGCCGAACGCGTAAGCGTTTAGGCTTTAAAGCTTGCCAACAGCGTGTGGTCATCGCGAGGAGCGACCTCCTGGTTCCGCTGCCACGCTTGAAGAGATTGCTTCACTGCGTTCGCAATGGCGGTGGTCTTGTCACATCTCTCTACAGAGTCCTGTCATCGCGAGGAGCGCAGCGACGCGGCGACCTTTTTTGGTTCACTGCCACACTGGAGAAGTTTGCTTCGCTTCGCTCGCAATGACGGTGGCTTGATTTACCTTGGGTACTTGGTGTCAACGCCCGGATATCGTCCCTTCCCGCCGCGGATCGGCGCCCCCTTCCAGACCTTTATCACCAATCCAGATGGCGTGCAGGCCCGAGGTCTGGTCGCGCAAGCGAACACTGTGTCCCAGTGCTTCAAGCTTGCCGGGCAGCGCCGGATTGATCCGCCCCTTCTCCAGCTCAATACCGCGCCCCATGGCAATAATGTGTGCTGCTGCCACCGCTTCAGCTACGGGCTGCCGGTTTTCCAGAATGTCCCAGATCGAACGGGCCACATAATTGATAATGCGCGAGCCCCCGGGCGAGCCGATCACCAGTCGTGGCTGCAGCTGTTCGAACACGATGGTCGGGGCCATTGAAGAGCGGGGGCGCTTGCCCCCTTGCGGGCGATTGGCAATCAGGCCCTGGGCGTTTTCCGGCTCAAAGGAAAAGTCGGTGAGCTGGTTGTTGAGCAGGAAACCGCCGACAAAGACTCGCGAGCCGAAGGCGGTTTCAATGCTGCTGGTCATGCTGACGATATTGCCCTGGGCATCGACGATGGACAGGTGCGTGGTCGATGGCAGCTCCGGCGAGTGGCTGCTGACCAGTCGGGTATTGCCAGAACCTGGCGGTTGGCCCACTGGCGCGTCGCGCATACGCGCGCCCGGCTGAATCAGACTGCTGCGCTGTTTCAGGTAGGCGGCGTCAACCAGACCCTGTGTGGGCACGGCAACATAATCCGGATCGGCGATATAGTGATTGCGATCTGCAAAGGCGAGCCGGGAGGCTTCGGCAAAGTGGTGCCATTGCTGGGCTTGGCTGTCAGATGTGCTGGTGACATGCTGCAGGGTGCCGAGAATCGCACCCACAGTGGTGCCGCCCGACGAGGGCGGCGGCATGCCGCAGATCCGATACTGGCGAAAGGGACTGCACACCGCCTGCCGTTCAATGGCCCGGTAATCGGACAGATCCTGCTCGCTAAGCAGGCCCGTGTGATTGGGATCGGTCCGGACGGCCGCCACTATGGCTTTGGCGAGTTTGCCCCGGTAGAAAGCCTCGCTACCGTGGCGGGCAATCAGGCGCAGGCTGTCGGCGTAGTCCGGGTTGCGCAGGCGTGTGCCCGCGGCTTTGGGGGTTTTGCCGTCCGCTTCAAAAAAGTAGGCGGTAATGGCCGGGTTAACGGCGACTTTGGGCATCTTTTCCAGCAGGGTATGGAGCCGGGGCGAAATCACAAAGCCGCTGTCGGCCAGTGCGATGGCCGGTTGAAACAGGGTTTTCCAGGGCAGCTTGCCGTGGCGCTGGTGCAGGCCTTCCAGCAGCGCAATGACCCCGGGCGTTCCGACCGAATGGCCGCCAATAACGGCCTCGAAAAAGGACATCGCCTTGCCGTCCTTGAGAAAGTGCTCATCGCCCAGGGCGGCAGGCGCGGTTTCACGTCCATCCCAGGCACTCAAGGTCTGCAGTTCGGCGTCCCAGTGCAGGGCAAAGGCCCCGCCGCCAATGCCGGAGGATTGCGGCTCCACCAGCCCCAGCACCAGCTGGGCGGCGATAGCCGCATCGACTGCGCTGCCGCCTTTGGCGAGAATATCGCGGGCGGCATTGGTGGCGTAGGGGTTGGCAGTCACCGCCATAAACTCGGAGGCCGTCGACTGCTTGAGGCCGGAAAAGCCCGATGCGGCTTCCGGAACGATATCGGTTTTGGGTTCGTCAGTGGCGTGTTTGCCTGTGCAGGCCAGCAGCAGGGAGGTGATGGCAATAAGCAGAATTCGCATGGCGCGGCTCCATTGGCAGCGGCCCATTGGAAGAGGGGGCTACAACTGCTGAATAGCGATGTACTTGGCGTTCAGTTCTTCTTTGCTTTCCACGTGATTGGGGTCAACCGGGATGCAGTCTACCGGGCAGACGGTCACGCACTGGGGCTCATCAAAGTGGCCGACGCACTCGGTGCAGAAATCCGGATCAATCTCGTAGATTTCCTCGCCCATGTAAATGGCATTGTTCGGACACACCGGTTCGCATACGTCGCAGTTGATGCATTCGTCGGTGATAAGCAGGGCCATAATTAATCGAACTTGCCGTTCAGGGCGTCCAGCACATGAGGGGGAACAAAGCGCGACACATCGCCGCCCATGGCGGCGACCTCACGCAGCAGCGAGGACGAGACGTGAGACAGGCCTTCGCCGGGCGTCAGAAACAGGGTTTCTACCTGCGGGTTCATGGCGCGGTTCATGCGAGCGAGCTGCAGTTCGTACTCGTAGTCGGCAACGGCGCGCACGCCGCGAAGAAAGGTGTAGCACTCCAGCTTTTCGGCCAGATCGATGGTCAGTCCGGTAAAGCTTACGTATTCCATGCCTGGGATGTCAGCAAAACATTTGCGGCAAAGCTCGATGCGGTCTTCAAGCGAAAACAGGGGGTTTTTCTTGTCGCTCTGCGCCACCGCAATGATGATGCGATCGAACAGTTTGCTGGCACGGCGTACCAGATCAACGTGGCCCAAGGTAATCGGGTCGAAGGTACCAGGGTAGATAATTCCCGCCAT
>PAKT01000098.1 GCA_002710725.1 Spongiibacteraceae bacterium | reverse complement strand
GGCTTCCCGTTCGATGGCCGCGTCAATCAAGGCCAGCGATGCGGTGACCCCGCTGACCAGTTTGCCCACCGTCTGCCGGCCTTCGACCTGCAGGCCGTTCGGGCAATAATCCTGGAAATTTTCGGGCTGCAACAGTCGGTTGGCCTCAGCCACCAGCAAAGAAAGCGGAACGCTCATACCTACGATTCCCCATGAGTGTGTAAAATGGCAGTTTACCGCGAAACTGCTGTGCTTTTCGGGTAAACCCGCACACGGATAAAGGAACAACCATGCCTAACTCGCTGCGCTGGCTGCTGTGGCCGATCATTGCCGGACTGATTGCCGGCCTCGCCATTGTCGCGTTGCGCCAGCCTCTTGCGCCGGCACCTGCAGCACCGGCTGTAGCGTCTGCGCCCGGTTATGCAAACGCGTTCAGCAGGGCAGCCCCTGCTGTGGTCAACATCTACACCTCGAAGGTGGTGCAGTCGCCGCGCTCCTCCCTGTTCGACGACCCCATCCTTCGCCATTTTTTCCGGCGCGGCAACCCGGCCGAGCGGGAGAAGGTTGAGCGCAGCCTGGGCTCTGGTGTCATTGTCTCCGACGAGGGCTATCTGCTGACGAATCTGCATGTCATTCAGGGTGCCGACGAGATTCTGGTGCTGCTGCAGGATGGGCGCCAGTCAATCGCCCGACTGGTGGGCAGCGACCCGGAAACCGACCTGGCCGTGCTCAAGATCACCTTGCCCAATCTGCAAGCCATCGACCTGGGCGACACCCCCCAGATTCAGGTGGGCGACATTGTCCTGGCCATCGGCAACCCCTACGGCTTTGGCCAGTCCATGTCGCAGGGCATTGTCAGCGCCAAGGGGCGCTACGGTCTCGGCCTGTCCAATTATGAGAACTTTATCCAGACCGATGCCGCCATCAACCCGGGCAACTCCGGCGGCGCACTGGTCGATCACGAGGGGCGCCTGGTTGGCATCAACACGGCGATCTACACCCAGTCGGGCGGATCCACCGGCATTGGCCTGGCGATACCGGCCGATCTGGCCCTGCGCACCATGCGCGATATTATTGAATACGGTCGACCGGTGCGTGGCTGGCTGGGGCTGGAAGTAAAATCAGTGGCTCCGCAAAGCAACGGCGTCGTGGTCAGCGCCATCATGCCCGAGGGCCCCGCCGCCAAGGCAGGCCTTAAAATCGGCGATGTCATCTTCGCCATCAACGACACCCCGGTAGGCGATGGCCATGCGGGCATGAATGAGATTGCTGCGACCCGGCCGGGCGCGACCGTCAGCCTCGAGTTTGCCCGCGCCGGCGAGCGACAGAAGGTGGATGTGGTGGTAGGGATCCGGCCACCCCCGACTGCGGCCAGAGGCTAACCGGGGGATAGGGCTCAGCCCGCAAGCGCGTCGCGAAAAGCCGCCAGCATACGCTGGTTTTCTTCGGGCGTGCCGACGGTAAAGCGCAGACAATCCGCCAGCGCCGGGTGCGCGCCATCGAGACATTTCACCAGCACACCGGCCGCTTTCATTTGCGCGTGCACGTCACGGGCAGCCTCGCAGCGCAGCAGAATGAAATTGGCCTCGCTCGGCCAGCAACTGACGCCCTCGATAGACGAGAGCTCAGAAAACAGCGCCTCGCGCTCGCGGCGAATGGTCTGGGTCTGCTCGGTCAACACGGAAAAGTGATCGAGGGCAAATTCGGCGCTGACCTGGGTCAGTACATTGATATTGTAGGGCAGACGCAATTTGTCCAGCTCGTGCAGCCAGTCCACACTGCCGATTAGAATACCGAGCCGCAGCCCCGCCAGACCGACCTTGCTTAGGGTGCGCATCACCAGCACATTGGGGTGGGACAGACAGGACAGGTGGTCCGCGTCGGTGAAGGCAGTGTACGCTTCATCAAGGACTACCAGACCGGGGCAGGCCTTGATCACGGCTTCAACCCTGTCCGCAGAAAACAGATTGCCGGTCGGGTTGTTGGGCATCGCAAGGAAGAGCAGCGCCGGCTGGGTGCGCTCAATCTCCGCCAGCATGGCCGGCAGGTCGAGGTCGAACTGATCGTCCAGCGGCACACCGCAGTAATCCAGACCGACAAAGCTCGCAATCATGCGGTACATGACAAAACCCGGCTCCGGCGCCAGCAGGGCTCGTCCCGGCGCCGCCACCGCCATCGCCAGCAGCTGGATAATCTCATCCGAGCCATTACCGAGCAGGATATCGTGCTCATCGGCGATTCCCATCACCTGACGCAGACGCGTTTTAACCGCCGCTGCAGTTGCATCGGGGTAGCGGTTCAAAGCCGCACCTTCCAGCCGACTCTGCCAGTCCGCCACCATCTCGGGCGGCCAGCTGTAGGGGTTTTCCATGGCATCGAGTTTGACCATGCCGTCCGCAGGGGGCACATGGTAGGCATTCAATGCGCGGATTTCCGGGCGCACCCAGCGCTCAATCAGCGCTTTGCAATCTGTCATGTTCTGCAATCCGATTATTTGCGCGGCCAGCGCAGCTCGGCCGAGCGCGCGTGGGCCGTCAGCGACTCACTGCGCGCCAGCACCGAGGCCGTTTCACCGAGCAGGTGGGCCTGGGCCGAACACTGGATCAGCGAGCTGCGTTTCTGAAAATCATAGACGCCCAGCGGCGATGAAAAGCGCGAGGTGCCCGAGGTCGGCAACACATGGTTGGGCCCGGCACAGTAATCGCCAAGGGCCTCAGGCGTGTAGCGCCCCATAAAAATGGCGCCGGCGTGGCGGATTTGCGGCAACAGGGCTTCCGGTGATTCCACCGACAGCTCCAGATGCTCTGGCGCTATACGATTTACCAGTTCTACCGCCGCATCAAGGTCTGCCACCTCAATCAATGCACCGCGCTCGCGCAGTGACGCGCTGGCAATTTCGGCCCGCTCCAGGGTCGGCAACAGGCGTTCAATGCTCTCTTGCACCGCATCGAGAAAAGCCACATCCGGGCTGATCAGAATGGACTGGGCGTCTTCATCGTGCTCAGCCTGGGAAAACAGATCCATCGCGATCCAGTCCGGATCGGTCTTGCCATCGCAGACCACCAGAATTTCCGAGGGGCCGGCAATCATATCCAAGCCGACCTGACCAAACACCTGACGCTTGGCGGTAGCCACATAGATATTGCCGGGGCCAACAATCTTGTCGACCCGGGGAATGGTTTCCGTGCCATAGGCCAGCGCCGCGATGGCCTGCGCGCCGCCAATGGCAAAAAAGCGATCCACCCCGGCAATCGCGGCGGCGGCCAGCACCACGTCGTTGAGCTTGCCGCCGGGCGTGGGCGACACCATGATCAACTCTTCAACACCGGCCACCTTGGCGGGAATGGCGTTCATCAACACCGACGAGGGATAGGCGGCCTTGCCACCGGGTACGTAAAGCCCGGCCCGATCCAAAGGCCTGATCTGCTGTCCCAGCACCGTGCCGTCAGCCTCGGTATAGGACCAGGATTCCTGTTTTTGATGGCTGTGATAGCTGCGAATCCGCTCCGCCGCGTGTTCCAGCGCTGTTTTCAGTTCCGGAGCAATGCTGGCAAGCGCCTGCTGCAGGCGATCACTGGAGAGCTCGAGCTCGCTTAAAGAGCTCGCGTCTGAACCATCAAACTGGCGGGTATACTCGAGCACGGCGTCGTCGCCACGATTTTTTACTGCCTCGACAATGTCTTCAACAGCCTTGGCCACGCGCCTGTCCGACACCGCCTCCCAGGCGAGCAGCGCATCCAGCTCGGCTTTGAAGCCGGGCGCATCGGCCTTCAGGCGGCGCAGTTTCAAGTCAGTCATTGGCCGCCCTCGCCTGCACCGCCCGGCGCAAACGCTCTACCACATCGGTCACCGACTCGTGTTTGCGCTTCATGGCGCTGGTGTTCACCACCAGCCGCGAACTGATCTCGGCAATGGTGTCGGCCGGCTCCATGCCGTTGGCCCGTAGGGTGTTGCCCGTGTCGACGATATCCACAATCACGTCCGCAAGATCCATCATCGGCGCCAGCTCCATAGCGCCGTAAAGCTTGATCAGATCGACCTGGGTGCCCTGCGCCGCAAAATACTGGCGAGCCACATTCACAAACTTGGTGGCCACCTTGATGCGCCCGGCGGGCAATTCGCGGTCGCGCATAACGGCGGTCATCAACCTGCAGCGGGCGATACCCAGGTCCAGCGGTTCGTACATCCCCGCCGCACCGTGCTCCAGCAGCATATCTTTACCCGCCACACCGATATCCGCCGCACCCAGCTGCACGTAAGTGGGCACATCGGTACCGCGAATCACCACAAAGCGCACATGCGGCAACGTCGTGTCAAAAATCAGTTTGCGGCTCTTTGAAATATCCTCCACGGGCTCAATGCCCGCTTCCGCAAACAGCGGCAGGGTATCCTTGAGTATGCGGCCCTTGGTCAGGGCTATGGTCAGTTTTTCCACGACGCGCCTATTTATTCCGCTCGTTATTCCGCTCGTTTATTCCGCCAGGCGCCGGATATCAGCGCCCAGCAGCTGTAGTTTTTCCTCGATACATTCGTAACCGCGATCAATGTGGTAAATGCGGTCAACACAAGTCTCGCCGGTCGCCACCAGCCCCGCAATCACCAGACTGGCCGAGGCCCGCAGGTCGCTGGCCATCACCGGCGCCGCGCGCAGCTCTTCAACACCTTCGATGATCGCGGTGTTGCCTTCTATGTTGATCTTGGCGCCCATGCGGTTCATCTCATGGGTCTGGATAAGCCGGTTTTCAAAGACAGTTTCCGTCACCCGGCCGCTGCCGGTGGCAATCGCGTTCATCGCCGTAAACTGCGCCTGCATATCCGTCGGGAAACCGGGATAGGGCGCGGTTTTGATATTGACCGACTTGGGCCGCTTGCCGTGCATGTTCAGCTCAATCCAGTCTTCACCGACAGTGATTTCGGCACCGGCCTCTTCGAGTTTGGCCAGCACCGCCTCCAGATTGTCAGCCTTGGTGTCTTTCAATTTGACCCGCCCGCCCGTGACCGCGGCAGCGACCAGATAGGTGCCGGTTTCAATGCGATCAGGCATCACCGCATAGTCGCAGCCCTTCAGGCCCTCCACACCGTCGATAGTAATGGTGTCGGTGCCGTGGCCGGTGATTTTCGCGCCCATCGCATTCAGGCAGTTCGCCAGATCCACCACTTCGGGCTCGCGCGCCGCGTTTTCAATTACCGTGCGACCATCGGCCAGTGTGGCGGCCATCATGACATTTTCGGTACCGCCCACGGTGACCATGTCCATAAAGATATGCGCGCCTTTCAGGCGACCGTCGCGGTAGGCGTGAATGTAGCCCTCGTCGACCTCAATACGCGCGCCCATGGCTTCGAGCCCGCGCAGGTGCAAATCCACCGGCCGACTGCCGATGGCGCAGCCACCGGGGAAGGACACATGGGCTTCGCCGAAGTGGGCCAGCAGCGGGCCGAGCACCAGAATCGACGCGCGCATGGTTTTAACCAGCTCGTAGGGTGCCGTCAGATCGGTAATGGTTTCGGCGTGCACCTCGATGCTGAGCTTTTCATCGATAATCAGCTCCACTCCCATGCAGCGCAGCAGCGCGATCATGGTGGTGATGTCGTGCAGGTGAGGCAGATTGCGGATGGTGACGGGCTCATCGCACAACAGCGTTGCCGCCAGAATGGGCAGCGCCGAATTTTTCGCGCCGGAAATGCGAATCTCGCCATCGAGGCGCTTACCGCCGCGAATTAACAAACGGTCCATGGTGTTCCCCAGTAGGTAATCGTTCGGGCGATCAGGCCCGGGCTTCGGCCGGTGTCTGAAGGCTCATGTGAACCGCGTGGACACTGCCGTCAGCAATCCACTCATTGAGGGCAGCGTAAACCATCTGCTGACGCTTGACGGAGCGCAGCCCCTCAAACACATCGCCCACAATGCGAACATGACAGTGGTTGCCGTCGGCCTGCGCTTCAATGTCGCAGCCCGGAAATTCGGAGCTCAGTCGGGATTTGATAGCGTCGATCAACATGGGCAATTCTCGTAAAAATCAGGCGGAGAATTGTACGCAATTGGCGGGGCAATGGCTATCGACGCAGATCAGCCCAGCCCCGCTATTAAATCAGGCGTCGTCGCTCTCGTCGCCGACCGCCACTTCCGGCGAGACCTCCCAGTTTTCGATGACCTTGTCGATATCACCGTTGTGGCGACGCACGGCCGAACTGAACTGGCTCTGATAGGTGCGCCCGAGGTTGACACCTTCGATGCTGACATTGCGCAGCTTCCACTCGCCGTCGCGACTCTGCTTGAGCTTGTAATACACCACGTAGGGCTGTGGCGCATTGCCGTAAATATGTTGCTCCACATTGACGCTGCCGTCGGTCACGGCATCTTCGGCCAGTGGCAGAACCTCAATGCGGTTGCCATCGAAAGCCAGCAGGCCCTTGGCATAGGTCTGGATCAGTCGATCCTGGAAGGTTTCGGTAAAACGCTCCACCCGCTCGCGGAACTGCTTTTTCTCGGCATCAGACAGGGTATCGTAGTAGCGCTTGCTGCCGTACTTACCCATGACGCCGCGTGCAAAACTGGGAAAATCGACCACATCGGCCAGAATTTTTTCCACTTCATCGTAGAAGCGCTGCGGATCCTTGTCCACATAGCTGCGCGCCTCTTTTATGACCTTGGTGACACGGCTCGTGGTTTCCGCGACTACTTCGTAGGGGCCCTGCTTGCCTGCCTGCTCGGCAGACCAGCTGAACGAGACGCCCAAGCCCAGTACGGCCACGCTCACCAGAGAAATCAGTTTTCGAAACATCGTCATTGCAACTCCGTTTAGTTGTCTTCTGCGCCACTTTTCAAGGCGTCTGATCCAGTTTGACCGCACAGTCGGGAAATCGCTCCCCGCGCGGCGCTATGAATTTAGGCCCCGCCCTCTTATCATATCGGCCTATTGCCTGCCGATGGTAGCCAATTGCCGATAAATTCTTGCGAGTAAAGCAAAAAGCATGTCTGTCGACTACCTGACATCAGCCCGTAGAACCATTGCCATGGAAAGCGCCGCGGTAGCGGCTCTGTCAGAGCGCATTGACGCCCAGTTCAACGAAGCCTGTGAAGTCCTGCTGAACTGTAAGGGGCGGGTGGTCGTCACCGGCATGGGCAAGTCCGGCCACATCGCTCGCAAGATCGCCGCCACCCTGGCCAGCACCGGCACCCCGGCCATGTTCGTACACCCCGGAGAAGCCAGTCACGGCGATATGGGCATGATCACCGCCCAGGATGCCGTCCTCGCTCTTTCCAACTCCGGTTCGACTGCCGAGGTGATCACCCTGCTGCCGTTGCTGAAACGCCTCAGCGTGCCACTGGTCTCCATGACCGGCAACCCTCAGTCTGAGCTGGCCACTGCGGCTCAGGCCCACCTTGATGCGAGTGTCAGCGAAGAGGCCTGCCCGCTGGGGCTGGCGCCGACCTCCAGCACCACCGTGGCGCTGGTGCTCGGTGACGCACTGGCCATCGCCCTGCTGGAAGCCCGCGGTTTCACCGCTGAAGATTTTGCCTTTTCTCATCCCGGCGGCGCACTGGGTCGTAAGCTTCTGCTGAAAGTGGACGACATCATGCACACTGGCAGCGAAATCCCGACTGTGCTCAGCGGCACGCCGCTGACCAGCGCCCTGCTGGAAATGAGCAGCAAGGCGCTGGGTATGACCACCGTGCAGAGCCCTGCCGGTGTGCTGCTGGGGCTGTTTACCGACGGCGACCTGCGCCGCGCCATCGATCAAGGCCTGAATATCCAGAACGCGACCATCGACGAGGCCATGACCAGCAATCCGCAGCGGGTGCATCCGGGCATGCTCGCCGCCGAAGCGCTCTACATTATGGAAACCCGCAAGATCACGGCACTGATTGTGGTGGACGGCGATGACCACCCGGTTGGCGTCGTACACCTGCACGATATACTGCGCGCGGGTGTCGCCTGATGCAGGATGTGATGGACAAAGCTAAAGCCGTGCGCCTGCTGGTCACCGATGTGGATGGCGTACTGACCGATGGCAGCCTGTATTTCGGCAACAGCGGCGAGGAAATCAAGGCCTTCAGCATACTGGACGGGCTCGGCATCAAGCTGCTGCGCGACACCGGCATCGACACCGCCATTATCACCGGCCGGGTATCCGACCTGGTGTCACGGCGCGCCGGCGAACTCAAGATCACTACCATCTATCAGGGGCGCGAAGATAAACTCACCGCGCTGCAGGAACTGTGTCAGGATCTGGAACTCCCCCTGTCCGCCATTGCCTATATTGGCGACGACCTGCCCGATCTGGCCGCCATTCGCGCCGCCGGGCTTGGTATTACCGTCGCCAACGGCCACCCCTTTGTCGCCCAGCACGCCGACTGGCAGACTGAAGCAGCCGGTGGTCATGGGGCTGTACGCGAGGCCTGCGAGCTGATTATGAAAGCGCAGGACACCCTGTTGGAACGCTGGGAACATTATCTATAGTCATGCGCAGAGATCGCCGCCAAAAAAAGCGCCAGATTCGCAATCTGTCCCTGTTTGCCGGGCTGATTGGCCTTGGCGCCCTGATTCTGTCTTTTATCGAATACGGCGAAAGCGGCAAGATCGTGATGGGTGGTCGCGAGGACCTGCAGGCTCTGCGTCGCTTTGACTCTTACCTGCTTGAACCCGAAGGCACCACCTTTCGCAGCGACGGCAGTATCGCCTATCGCTGGCAGGCAGAGCGGGCCAACCGCCAGCACAACGGCGAGATACTGCTGCTGTCGCCGATTTACCACGGTATCAAGAACAACACTCAGGCCTGGACCGCCACTGCCCGACGCGGCATGCTGGCCGCAGACGGGCAGCAGCTTGATCTGGAGCAGGATGTGCTGGTGAAAGACTTTATTCACGAAGCAAAAATCATCACCACCGCCCTGACGCTGGATATCCGCAACAGCACTATCGACACCCGCGCGCCGGTGCGCTTCACCAGCCCCAATGCCACCACGACCGCCACCGGAATGCACGCTGCCATGCAGTCAGAACAGGTGGTCTTTCTGGCCGACGTGAGGGGGGTCTATGACAAGCCCTGATCGCCGCTGGTTGGTACTCCTGCTGCTTGGCGCAAGTGTCGCCTTTACCCAGGAATCCTTAAAACCCGACAACCGCGCCCCGATTAATATCAGCGCCGATCGGGCCAGCTATGAAAACGGTCAGGGCGTGTATGAAGGTCGGGTCGAGTTGCGCCAGGGCGCACTGACCATTCAGGCAGACAAGCTGACCATTGATGAACAGAATCGACAGGTAAACCGCATCCTCGCGGTCGGCCAACCCGCCCAGCTTGCGCAGAATGGTGACAGTGTGCGCGCCGAGGCAAAAAGTATTGAGTATTTTGTCGGCAGCGGCAAAGTCATCCTGACCCGGAAGGCCCTGATCCGCCAGCAGGGTTCGGAGATCCGGGGCAACCGGATCACCTACGACAGTCAGCAGCAGACAGTCATCGCCGAAGGTGACAAGGGCGACAATCCGGAGCGGGTCAATATGACCCTGCAGCCGCGCGCCGCCGAACCGGACAGCGCGCCGTCGAGCGGGCCCTCCCTCCCCGAACCCACCGAAAGCAGCGAGCAATAAGATGGCGGAACTCAGAGCCGACAACCTCGCCAAGGCCTATAAGGGCCGCCAGATTATCCGCGATGTCTCCCTCAGCATTCACAGCGGCGAAATTGTCGGCCTGCTCGGCCCCAATGGCGCCGGCAAGACCACCTGTTTTTACATGATTGTCGGCATCGTCAATGCCGACAAGGGCCGGATCAGCATCGACGGCCAGGATGTCACCGGCGAGAGCATTCACGGCCGGGCGCGGGTCGGACTGGGTTACCTGCCGCAGGAAGCCTCGATTTTTCGCAAGCTGTCGGTGGCCGACAACATCATGGCCATTCTCGAAACCCGCAAAGAACTGACCCGCAAAGAGCGCAAAGGCATGATGGAAAGCCTGCTGCAGGAGTTCCACATTACCCACATCCGCGACTCTGCAGGTATGGCGCTGTCGGGCGGCGAACGGCGACGGGTGGAGATTGCCCGCGCGCTGGCTACAGAGCCAAAATTCATCCTGCTGGACGAGCCCTTCGCCGGCGTCGATCCGATTTCTGTCAATGACATCAAGGACATCATCCGCCACCTGCAGCGCCGCGGCATCGGCGTACTGATTACCGACCACAATGTTCGCGAAACGCTGGATATCTGTGAAAAAGCCTACATTGTCGGCGAAGGCAAGATCGTTGCCGAAGGCAATGCCGAAACGGTGTTGAACGACCCGGTCGTCAAGGACATCTACCTCGGGCACCAGTTCACGCTTTAGCCCATTTGTGCGTTTGCGGGGTAATCCTTGCACTCTTTTCGCTCACAATTTGCACAATTCGGCACGGGTATTGCAGGGCCTCCAAGGGCGGACTACACTGCAATAACAGATGCGTAAAAACATCTCTCGTCACTCAGTGGTATCGGTGGTAGTCAAACGCTTATGAAACAATCGCTACAGCTCAAAGTCAGCCAACAGCTGACCATGACACCCCAGCTGCAGCAAGCGATTAAACTACTTCAACTTTCCACCCTCGATCTGCAACAGGAAATCCAGGCCGCCATCGACTCCAACCCCATGCTGGAGATCAGCGAGGACGAAGCGCCAGAGCCGGAGCGCGACAATACCTCGCCCAAGGATACCGAACCGACCGCAAACAGCGCCGACCAGGACAGCACCGGGGTTGATGAAACCTGGAATGATGGCATCCCGGACGATCTCCCCGTCGATAGCCGCTGGGATGACATCTACCAGCCCTCCAGCCCTTCGACTCGCCAGAACAACGCCGACAACCCCGACTTCGACGTCGTCTCGCGCAGCAGCTCCGACGAATCCCTGCAAGACCACCTGCGCTGGCAGCTCAACCTGAGCCGCATGTCCGACATCGACCGAATCATCGCCCTGGCGATTATTGACGCCGTCGCCCCCGACGGCCGGCTCACCTGCAGCGTGGAAGACATTCTCGCGAGCGTGGCCGACAATCCCGAGCTGGAAATCGACGAAGACGAAATTATTGCGGTACTGCACCGGGTTCAGCAGTTTGACCCGCCGGGTGTCGCCGCCCGCGACCTGCGGGAATGCCTGCTGATTCAGCTCCAGCAACTGCCGGAATCGACGGAATGGCTCAAGCCCGCCAAGGATATCGTCAGCAACCACCTCGACCTGCTGGGTTCCCACGACTATAACCAGTTGCTGCGCCGGGCACGGATTACCGAAGACCAGCTCAAGCAGGTGCTCAAGCTGATCCAGACCCTGAACCCCAGCCCGGGGGTGATGATCTCGCCCTCGGACACCGAGTATGTGGTACCCGACGTGTTTGTCAGTAAACGCGAGGGCAGCTGGGTGGTTGAGCTGAATCCCGATATCGCACCCAAACTGCGTATCAACGACCACTATGCCTCGCTGAGCAAGCGCTGCAGCGGCGCCGACAGCTCCTACATTCGGGACAATCTGCAGGAGGCGCGCTGGTTTCTGAAAAGCCTGCAGAGCCGCAACGAAACCCTGATGAAAGTGGCCAGCAAAATAGTTGAATACCAGCGTGGCTTTCTGGAATATGGCGATGAAGCCATGAAGCCGATGATACTGCACGATATTGCCGAGGCCGTGGAAATGCACGAGTCCACTATCTCGCGGGTCACCACCCAGAAGTATATGCACACCCCGCGTGGCATCTACGAACTGAAATACTTTTTCTCCAGCCATGTGTCGACCGACGCCGGCGGGGAGTGTTCATCGACGGCGATACGCGCCCTGATCAAGAAACTGGTCGCAGCGGAAAATCCGAGAAAACCGCTCAGCGACAGCAAGATCACCGGGCTGCTCGCCGAGCAGGGAATTCAGGTCGCCAGACGCACCATCGCCAAGTACCGCGAAGCGATGATGATTCCGCCCTCAAACGAGCGGAAACGACTGGTCTGAAATTGCCGGAGCGGTCCGGCACATTCCGAAACCGAGGCGCAGCCCGGGTTCGGTTGGCATTGATACGATAAGGAGCGATTTATGCAAATCACTGTAAGCGGTCATCATGTCGACGTAACTCCAGCCATGCGAGAATATGTAAACAATAAACTCACCCGTCTCCAGCGCCATTTCGACAATATCACCAATACGGATGTCACCCTCACCGTTGAAAAGCTGATACAAAAGGCCGAGGGCACCGTCCACGTGGCCGGGGCCGACCTGTTTGCCGCCTCGGAGTCTGAAGACATGTACGCCGCCATCGATCAACTGGCTGATAAACTTGATCGCCAGCTGATCAAACACAAAGAAAAGAACCGCGGACACTGAGTGTTCGCAACGGGCGCGGAGCCTCCGGGCTTCGCCGCACCGCCACTGCCCAGGAAACCCAGGATTCATGCAGTTAGAGCACTTTCTCACACCCGAGCGAACCTTTTGCGGCGTTGCAAGCACCAGCAAAAAGCGTCTGCTTGAAGACCTTGCGCAGATCATCAGCGACGATGTTCCCGCCCTCAATGCGCAGGAAATCTACACCCACCTGCTCAATCGCGAACGTCTCGGCAGTACCGGTATCGGATTTGGCGTAGCCATTCCCCACTGCCGGGTATCCAACTGCTCAAGCATCGTCGGTGCATTGATTACCCTGAACGAACCCGTCGGTTTCGAGTCGGTTGACGACCAGCCAGTCGATATCCTGTTTGCCCTGGTCGCCCCGGAAGAAGGTCACGACGAGCACCTCAAGGCCCTGTCGAGCATCGCCGAGCGCCTCAATACCCCGGCTTACCGCGAGCGCCTGCGCTCCTCGAAAGACGCCCAGGAGCTTTTTAAAAACGCTATCGAATTCAACGCCCCATGAAGCTGGTCATCATCAGCGGCCGTTCCGGCTCAGGCAAAAGCTCCGCCCTCAACCAGCTCGAAGACGAGGGCTACTTCTGCATCGACAACCTGCCCCTTTCACTGCTGGGAGATCTGGTACGCGAACTGTCGGCCAGTACACAGAGCGAATACCACCACGCCGCGGTCTGCATTGATGCCCGCAACACGCCGGCGGACCTGGCCCACTTCGATGAAATCATGGCGCAGATCAAGCCCTTCGTCGATTTGCAGATCGTGGTACTCGACGCCGACGACCAGACCCTGGTCAAACGCTTCAGTGAAACCCGCCGTCGCCACCCACTCAGCAACAAGGAAGTCGCACTGGCCGAAGCCCTGCACACCGAACGCCAGCGACTCGAACCCATTTTGATGGCCGCCGACCTGACGATCGACACCAGCGGTCTGACCATTCACGAACTGCGCAGCGCCATTCGCGAACGTCTGATTGAAGGTGAAGCCCTCGGCATGACGGTGCAGATACTGTCTTTTGGTTTCAAGCGCGGCCTGCCGGTCGATGCGGACTTTGTGTTTGACCTGCGCATGCTGCCCAATCCGCACTGGGACGAGAGCCTGCGCGCCCAGACCGGTCAGGATGAGCCGGTGCAGAAGTTTCTGCAGGAAAAGCCCGATGTGGCGCGCATGCTTGTGATGATTCGCGACTTTCTCACCACCTGGCTGCCGGAACTCGCCAAGGGCAACCGCAGCTATGTCACCATCGCCCTCGGTTGCACCGGTGGGCAACATCGCTCAGTATACATGGCCGAAATGCTGGCCAAGGCAATGGCCGAGGAACCCTACAATCTGCAGATCCGACACCGCGAACTGCAGGGCCGCAAGCAGCACGACGCACCGGGTTGACCCTTTCGTTGCACCTTTCAACAACAGGACTGGCCATGGCGAAAACCCGAATAACCATCATCAACAAACTCGGCCTGCATGCGCGTGCGGCAGCCAAGTTTGTCTCAACGGCGGCCGCTTTTGGCAGCGAAGTAAGGGTGCAGGCCAACGGCCAATCAGTCGATGGCAAAAGCATCATGTCAATCATGATGCTGGCCGCCGCCAAGGGAACCAAGCTGGACCTTGAGTGCAAGGGCGACGATGAGCAGGAAGCCCTCGACGCTATTTGCGATCTGATCAACCGCCGCTTTGACGAAGGCGAGTAAACGCTCAAAGCTAACAGGGTGAATTAGCCCGTGCTCGCAAGTTGTTGAAAGATAATCTTTCAAGGATAATCACCTTCAGCAGCAAACCTTCTTTTCCCGGGACGTTTTAATGGCGCAGAGTGGCGACAACAAGCAGACGCAGAGCCATCTGGAAGAACTCAACGCAGCCCTGAGCAGCGGTGAATTTCTGCCCATTCGGCGCATGCTCAACAGCCTGCCGCCAGCCGACGTCGCCCACCTGCTGGAATCCACGCCACCGAAAATCCGCGCCATCCTCTGGCAGTTGATCGATCTGGAAACCGAAGGCGACATCCTCCAGTACCTCAACGATGAGGTGCAGGCTCAGTTCCTGAAGGAGATGGATGCCGAGGAAGTGGCGGCCATCGCCGAGAACCTCGAAGCGGACGATCTGGTCGATATTCTGCAGCAGCTTCCGGATCGGGTAATCCAGGAAGTGCTGTCGTCGATGGACCATCAGGACCGACAGCGGGTTGAGCACATCCTCGCCTATGACGAGGACACCGCCGGCGGCCTGATGAACACCGATACCATTACGGTTCGGCCCAACATCACCCTCGACGTTACCCTGCGCTACCTGCGCCGCCACGAAAACCTGCCGGAAATGACCGACCATCTGATCGTGGTCAGCCGCTCCGACGAATATATCGGCATACTCCCGCTGCGCCGGATTCTGGTGTCCGACCCGAGCGTTACCGTGCGCGAGGTCATGAGCACAGATATGGACGCCATTCCCGCTTCCATGCCCGACACCGAAGTGGCGAAACTGTTTGAACGACACGACTGGGTGTCGGCGCCGGTGGTCGACAGCGCCGGTCGTCTGGTCGGCCGTATCACCATCGATGACGTGGTCGACGTTATCCGCGAAAACGCCGACCACTCACTGCTGAGTATGGCCGGCCTCGACGAGGACGAAGACACCTTTGCACCAGTCATGAAGGCGGCCCCGCGGCGTGCCATGTGGCTGGGCATAAACCTGATTACCGCCTTTATCGCCTCGGCCGTTATCAACCTGTTTGAAGGCACCATCGACAAAGTGGTAGCGCTGGCCGTGCTCATGCCCATCGTTGCCAGCATGGGGGGCGTCGCCGGCACCCAGACCCTGACCGTGGTCATTCGCGGCATGGCGCTGGGTCATATCAGCAAGAACAACAGCCGCTGGCTGATCAACCGCGAAGTGATGGTCGGCGCCATCAACGGCCTGATCTGGGCCGTGGTGGTCGCGATCGCCGCCACGCTCTGGTTTGACGACAGGACTATTGGCTTTATCATTGCCGCCGCCATGATCATCAACCTGATTACCGCCGCCCTGGCCGGGGCGCTGCTGCCGATGATTATGCAGAAACTGAAAATTGATCCCGCGCTGGCCGGCGGTGTCGCCCTGACCACGGTGACCGATGTAATCGGCTTTATGTCCTTTCTCGGGCTCGCGACTTACTTTTACGCATAAGAGATGTCATGACAGACGACTTTCACGATAGCGACGCGCAGGATCACGACGAGCGCCCGAGCAAATCCGAGAAAAAGCGCCAGAGTGCCGCTATTCAAGCGCTGGGCGAAGAAGTCGCTACCCTTCCCAAGGGCGAACTGGCACAGATGCCCGTCCCCGATGAACTCAAGGAAGCCATTGCCACCTCTCGCCGAATCAAAAGCCGGGAGGCTCTGCGCCGCCAGTACCAGTACATTGGCAAGCTGATGCGCAAACTCGATACCGATGATCTCGAAGTGGCGATGCAGGAACGCCGCGAAAAGGTGCAGCAGCTGGATCGCAGTTTCCATGAACTGGAAGCCTGGCGCGATCGATTGATTGAGGAAGGCATGCCGGCAATAGACGCCTTGAAATCAGAGTTGCCCGGCGCCGACCGCCAGAAGCTGCGACAACTGGTAACAAGAGCAAAACAAGAAGCGGAGCGCAAACAACCGCCGAAAAGTGGCCGCGAGCTGTTTCGTTATCTGCGCGACCTGAAAGAAGACAGCCTCAAGCAGGGCTGGTAGCGCTTTCCTGGCTTCAAGATTCCCAGGCAACCGAAAAGCGACTGCGCCCAACCACGGGGATCTGTTCCCGAATCATCAACTGGCGCGCTTTATCCCAGCTTGCCGTTAGCGCGGCTTCGCCGAAGCCGGCTTCCACCAGCACCTCGCCCCAGGCATCCACCACCGCTGAACCGCCCGAGGTTTTGCGCGTAGCGCTGTGTTCGCCGCCCTGATTCGCGCCAATTATCAGGCACTGGGTTTCGATGGCCCGCGCCCGCAGCAGGGGCAGCCAGTGGGCAAGGCCGGTGCGCCGGGTAAACGCCGATGGCACCGCAATCATGTCCGCGCCCTGGGCCTGCAGCCACTGAAACTGCGCCGCAAAGCGCAGATCAAAGCAGACCGCCAGACCCAACCTACCGAGCGCTGTATCGACCACCAGCGGCTGCGCGCCGGGACGATAATCACGGGACTCACAATAACGCCCGGTTTCATCGCCGACGCTTGCATCAAACAAATGCAGCTTGTCGTAGCGCCCCAAACATTCGCCGGCGGCATCAAACACCAGGCAGGTTGCCCACGCCCGTCCATCATCACTGGCGACAGGAATGGTGCCACCCACAAGCACCACCTTATGCTGTTGTGCCTGCGCGGCCAGCCACTGTCGAAGATTTCCGCTGTCAGCTTCACGCTCGGCAGTGTGGGCTACCGCTTCACGATCGCCAAAGGTCGCGAAGGCTTCCGGCAATACCACCAGCTCTGCACCCTGCCCGGCCGCTTCCGCAATCAAACTCGATGCCCGCGCCAGGTTGATAGACACCTCGGGGCCGCTCACCATTTGAATGGCCGCAACGCGCGCGGTCATCGGCCGCCCGGCCCGCGCATTTTCTTGTGTGAACCATCGCCCCCTTCGGGCAGTCGCTCGCCAAACAAGCCAATAAATTCCAGCTGCGGATTTTGCCAGGGCCCTTTCACGGAATACTCCAGGGTCGAGGCCTTATCCACCTGCTCTTCAAACACTTTACTGGCGATATAGACCCCCGCCGCCGCTGGCAGCCCCGCAATAAAGGCCGCGACCCAGGGCAGGTTGCTGCTCAAGGGCAGCGTGGCGAGAAGCTTCATGTCGGTCAGATCAGTATTGAAGTCGAGTGACCCGGAAATCTTGAAGGTAGAAGAAGGCCCCTCAATTTCGAGACCCTTTGGCATAGTCATCAGTCCGTTCTGGAAGTTCATCCCACCGCGAATCCGGTCGTAATGAATGCCCTTTTCAAACACGTCTTTGAAATCAAACTGCAGGCGACGAATCACATTGGCAAAATTGAGTATCCCCACCATACGCAGCGTGCCCGAGGCCGCCTCAGAGCCGCGCAGGAAGCGACCATTGTCGAAGCTCAGGGTTGTGGTACCGGTCAGCGCCTGCGGGCTAAACAGGTCCGGTGCCGCGGGCCATTGCAGATCCATATCGACCTGTCCGCTGCGGCTTTCCATAACCCGCTCGAACTCCCAGTTCTTGAGCACGCTGCCAATATCATTCACCGCGACACGGCCTGCCAGTCGGGTCGAGTCGCCGCTTGCGGTGCGCTGCCAGACCAGCTCCAGCGGCCGGCCATCAGCCCCCAACTGCAGACCGCGAAGATTGCCGCTCAAGTTGCGCAAGACCACACCCTGCTCATGCTTACGCATGGCAAAGGCCAGGCTGCCCCAGGGCTTGTCGCCTACAATCAACTGCGACACGGAAAAATCCAGCTCGGGCAAAAGCTTTGGCTGCACCGAAGCCAGCAGGGAGCGCGGAGCGCCGTGCTCGCTTACCGATGGCGCGGTCGCCGGTAATTGCAAACGGCTCAGTTCAATATTCAGCGGCGCCGCACGCGGCACGATTATGCGACCATCAAGGCGCGGCGACGAGACGGTGAATTGCCAGGGCTGTTGCCCTTTCGCACCGTTATCGGCATTGAGTGTCACCGACTCCCAGACGCTGCCCAGCGCTTCAAAGGCGTCGACTTTTACGTTCTCCACCACAATCGGCAGCGGGTCGCCGCTTTCTTTTCCACCCATGGACTGGAAGCGGTCCATCACTGCAAGCCAGGCGTCGAGATTTGCCGACGACAATTCACCCACCACCGCGAACAAGCCGCGCGGTGGTGGCGGTATGGGGTGATTGCCGATAGCAAAGCTGCCACCGGAAAACTGCTGGCTGTCGTCAAAACCGAGCAAAAGACGTCCAAGCCGATCGATGGTCACGTCAATCTGCAGCGGTTGCCGGTTTAGCGGAATATCCAGTTCCAGCAAGCGCGATTCTCGCATCGGTTTGCCCAGTGGCGGCGGCAGGTCGATAGCGACGCCAAACAGGTCCGAAGACGCCTTGAGGTGTGCGCGTTCATCGCCCACAGAAATGTCCACGTTGTAGGCGGCTTCACCCTGGGCAAAACCAATCAGAGGTTGCTGCAGCCAGTCGCGCACGCTGTGCACATCGGCGCGCCCTTTGGCATTGACCAGCACCGGCTTGCCGGGTGATTGGCTGACGTTGATCGACGCCGGCCGACCAAACACCTCCGCCTGGATATCGCGACCGTTCAGCCCCGTTGCCGAATCAAACACCAGCGGGCCGCGAACCTTGTCCAGTCGCAGGCGCAGGTTTTCCAGCTCTATATAATCGGCAAGCACATTGGCGTGAACCCGCGCCTGCGGTGCAAGGCCATCCGACAGGGGAATATTCAAATCCAGGACTGCCTCTACCCGTCCCTGGCCCGACCACTCATCAAAGGCCGAGCCGATCTGCTCGCGCAAAGCCGATTCACGCAATACCCGCAAGGCGGAGATCAAAGGCGCTTCGGCTTTGGCCTTGACCTTGAGCAGCACGGTGGAGTCCGCCGCGCTGCCGATGCTCACGTCGATATCATTCAGCGCCACGTCCTGGTAGATCTGTGCCCGTTCCGTGCGCACATGCACCTGATCGCCGTCGAGCAGAAGATCCACATCGGCTTTGGCGAGCCCGGGCCAGTCCGGGTGGTAGTCCAGCGCAAAATCTCGACCATCCACTGCCAGCTGCAAACTACGCTGCTCAGGGTTTTTCAGTGAGCCGTTAAACATAAAGCCCGCTGCGGCAATGCGACCGCGCACAATACTGTCGTCCAGCCAACGGCGCAGGCCGTCGCTGAGCACAGCAGGCAGGTACTGGTCGCGCTGGCTGGCGTCCGCGTTGCTCAAGCCCACCAGCAGTGCCATCTCGGGCTCTTCTTCAGTGTCGGCGCTCAGTGGCAGAGTCAGTGCGATCCGCCCGCCAATACGGCCGTCACCATCATGGGCTCGAATCAGACCGCTGCGAATGCTGAGCTGCGTATCCGATATCTGCCATTGCAGGCGCGTTGCCAGCGAGGCGAATTCCAGCGGTTCTCTGTAGACCGGTGGCAGACCGAGCAAAAACCGGCCACTGTCGATGGTCAGCTCACCACCCTTGACCCCGGCTTCTATATAACCATTCAAACCACGCACAGAAGGCGCATTGCGCCAGGATTCCAGTACCAGCGAAGACAGCTCGCCGGCAACACGCAGGTCGTCCAGATTGTCCAGCGGCACATCTACCTGAAGGTTTCTGATAAGCCCTTGAGGCGCCAGCTCTGACAGCACATCCGCCAGCTTCGGGGGCAGCGCCCCGGAATTGATCAATCGCCGCTGGTTCAGGCCAAGATCCAGAGACGGCAGCACCAGTCGCAGCGTGTCAGGCGCGTCAGTGGCAAAACTGAACTGCAGGCCCTCCCAATCCACATACTGATCTTCCCAGTAAAAATCGAGACGGGAAAACCAGGTTTTCGCCCGACCGTTGACCAGATGACCGGCAAACTCAAGCCCCGCACTGGTCGCCTCGTGATGACTTTCCCAGAGTTTGCCGACCACCAGCTTCGGAACCTGCAATTGTCCCTGCCACTGCGCCTGAAGATTACCGTTAAGGGTAAACCAGAGTTCGCCATTCCCCTCGACATTGGCCAAAGGCTGATAACGCCCCAACAATGGCGCGACGGTGGCAAAGGAACTGTTCTCGAGGCGGAGATAAGCCTTGAACTTGAAGCGGTCACTGCGCGGATCACCGGCAAGCTCCGCGATCAGTCGGGTCGGACGTGAGCCCTCAATACCCAGCCCCGCCTTGAGCCGACGAAAACCACTGTCGCCTGCCAGCCGCAGCCGCTGCCCCCAGAGG
The DNA here is from genome assembly GCA_002710725.1 of Spongiibacteraceae bacterium. GTDB lineage: Bacteria > Pseudomonadota > Gammaproteobacteria > Pseudomonadales > Spongiibacteraceae > Litorivivens. Next base: position 7,881 of record PAKT01000098.1, on the reverse strand, counting down.
TTGGCCTGCTCGCCGTTGGCGTAGTGGAGGACCAGCGACAGGGCCTTGACCTCTGCCTCGCGGATTCCCATGACGATCGACAGCAGATCCAGCTTGGCCGGCTCTTCACTCACCAGCGGCTGGCCGGCGAAACGCCAGTTACCATCCTCGCCCTGATGCAGGTGCAGATCGACCCGGTCGGCCCGCAATTCCAGAATATCGACACTGCCGCGGGTCAGCATGCCCGAGAGCAACCCGGCCTTGACATGGGCCCCGCTGAGAGTAACAGCCGCCACGCCATCACGACTTAAGGACAGCGATTCGACTTTCAGGAGGGGAGACAACCCCGTCCACCCGGCGACTGGCCGGGATAAGGTTAAATCGGCGTCGGTGCGTTCCTTGACGAGTTGAACCAGCCGATCACTGTAGTCGGGCAAAAACTGTATAAAATAGCGCCCGGCGCTGGCATACAGCGCCAACAGCACCAGCACCGTAACCGCCAGCGCCCAGCCACTGCGATAGAGAATGCGAAACAGTTTCGACACGAACTTCATCGCGTGCGCCAACTCCGCAGCAATTTACAGCAGAACCACATCGAATTGTTCCTGGGTATAGATCGCTTCCACCTGAAACTGTATGGCCTTGCCGATAAACTCTTCCAGATCAGCCACATTCGCCGATTCTTCGTCCAGCAGCCGGTCCACCACTTCCTGCGAGGCCAGCACCATCAGGCGGTCGCTTTCGTAGGCCCGCGCCTCGCGCAGAATTTCTCGAAAGATTTCATAACATACGGTTTCAGGCGACTTCAGTGAGCCGCGCCCCGAGCAGTATTTGCACGGCTCGCAAAGAACATGCTCGAGACTCTCCCGGGTGCGCTTGCGCGTCATCTCAACCAGCCCCAGCTCCGACACACCCGTGATGCTGGTTTTGGCGTAATCCCGATCCATTGCTTTTTCCAATGCGCGCAACACCTGGCGGCGATGTTCCGGATCGTTCATATCGATAAAATCGATAATAATGATGCCGCCGAGATTGCGCACCCGAAGCTGTCGCGCCAGCGCCGTAGCCGCTTCCAGGTTGGTCTTGAAGATGGTTTCTTCCAGATTGCGGTGACCGACAAAGCCGCCGGTATTCACATCAATGGTGGTCATGGCTTCGGTCTGATCGATAATCAGATAGCCGCCGGACTTCAGCTCCACCTTGGTATCCAGAGCTCGCTGGATCTCCTCTTCAACACTGTAGAGGTCAAAGATCGGGCGCTCACCCGGATAGTATTCGAGGATAGGAAGGATCTCCGGCACATAGTCCTTGGCAAAGTCCACCACCCGCTGGTGGCTTTCACGGGAATCAATGCGGATTTTCTCCAGCCCCGGCCGGACGAGGTCGCGCATGGTGCGCATAAACAGCGGCAGGTCTTCGTAGATGATTGACGGCGCAGTGTCACGTTTCCGACGCCGATCAACCGCATGCCACAAGCGCTGCAGGAAACGGGTATCGGCGGCGATTTCCTCGTCGCCACAACCCTCCGCTGCGGTGCGGATAATATAGCCACCGCGCGCACCCTCCTCGTCTTCCACGGCACTGTCGACCACCAGCTGCTTCAGACGCTGACGCTCTTCGTCGTCGTCGATGCGATGGGAAATACCGATATGGTCAGTTGCCGGCATGTACACCAGGTAGCGCGAGGACACCGAGAGATGGGTCGTTAGGCGGGCACCCTTTGTGCCGATTGGATCCTTGATGACCTGCACCGTCAGCGTTTGTCCCTCACGCACTGCAGTTCGAATTTCCGGCAGCTCACCGCTGGCATCAGGTTTCAGCGCGGCGATATCCGAGGCGTGGATAAAAGCCGCTTTTTCCAGACCGATATCGACGAAAGCGGCCTGCATGCCGGGCAGCACGCGAACAACTTTCCCTTGGTAGATATTGCCGACAATGCCTTTGGCCCGGGTGCGCTCAATGTAAATTTCCTGCAGCACACCGTTTTCGACAACCGCTACCCGGGTCTCCATCGGTGTGACATTGATCAGTATCTCTTCACTCATAGCGCAGTTTTAATTCCAAAGCGGTGCAACAGCTGCCGGGTTTCAAACAGGGGTAAGCCAACCACCCCGCTGTAACTGCCCTGCAACTCGCACACAAAAGCGGCGGCAAGCCCCTGAATTGCATAGGAGCCGGCCTTGTCCATCGGCTCGCCTGTGGCGACATAGGCGCGGATTTCCTGCGCTGTCAGTGTAGCAAAGCTGACCCGGCTCGTCTGAACCAGACTCTCCCGGCCCTTGCGAGCCAGCACACAGACCGCCGTCATCACCTGATGGTCGCGACCGCTCAGCTGCGCCAACATGGCGCAGGCCTCTGCTTCATCACGTGGCTTTCCCAGAATACGGTCGTCAACGACCACGACCGTATCGGCGGCAAGAATGGGCAGGCTTTCATCACAATGCTGCCAGATAGCCACCGCCTTGGCCTCAGCCAGGCGACGAACGCAGTGCTCGGCACTCTCATCCGGCAGCGGGCTTTCGTCGATATCAGCGGAAATGACATTAAAACGGACGCCCAGCCGGGCAAGAAGTTCCCGGCGCCGCGGCGACTGGGAGCCGAGGGTAAGCTGCGGTGAATCGAGAGATGACATCAGCTGACAATAAACCGATAGCTTAGCCAGGTCATGACCACATGGGCCAGCGGCCAGACAAGAGCGCTCATCATGGCCTGGGCCAGGAGTAGCAGACTGATATCGGCGACGCCGACCAGATTCTGTACCCATTGGCCTAACAGCAAGTGAATGACGACCATGGAGAAAACGAAAACCGACTGTTTGCGGTAACCAAACATACGCAGACGCTGATGGGATATCTGCGCGAAGTAGGCAACTACCGCCAGCGCAAACGCGTGCTGTCCGGGATAGGCCCCGTGCAGTACGTCCAGTGCCAGGCCCGTCAGCCAGGCCACACCGACACCGACCCGATTGGGCAGGAACAGAACCCAGAAACAAATGGCAATCACAACCCAGTCCGGACGAAACCAGCGCGCCCACAGTGGCAGGGGGTAAACACTCAGGGCCAGCGCAACAAACAGGGTCAGCAATACCACCCAGAAACTGTGCGCACGATCATCCATCACCTACCTCGCGCGCGAACACCAGCAATACAAACTGGGCCTTGTCGAGCTGAGCCAGTGGGCGCGCCTTGACGATGGCAAAGGGCTCACCCGGGTCAATTGTTACTTCCGACACTCTGGCAACCGGATAGCCCACCGGGAAGCGCCCGCCCAGCCCCGTACTGACCAGCAGATCGCCCACCCGAATATCGGTGGTTGCGGCCACGTGGCTCAGCTCCAGTAAATCAATCAGCCCCGAGCCTTCGACAATGGCGCGCACACCGTTGCGATTCACCTGCACCGACAGGGCGTGGGTGGTATCGGTAATCATCATGACGCGACTGTGGGTATAGGCCACGTTGACCACCTGACCAACCAGACCCTCAGCATCGATGACCGCCTGGCCTTCTCTAACCCCGTGGGAGAGCCCTTTGTCGATCACAATAATATGGCTGGAAGGATCTGCGGCCAGGCCGATCACCTCGGCAACCAGCACGCTTTCTTCCTTGTGGGTGGCTGAATTCAGCAGCTCCCGCAGGCGAATATTCTCGGCGCGAAGCGACGCCAGCTTCTGGGTTTTAGCCTGCAATACCAGCGCTTCGGCGCGCAGTCGGGCGTTTTCCTCACGCAGCGATTCCCGGCCGGTAAACAGCCCTTCAAGGCTGCGGCCAATTTCGCCGGGAACTTCGGTGAGTTTGTAAATGGGAAAGGAAATACTGGAAACATAGGCCAGCGGTTTGTCCAGCCAGCCGCTGCGGGCGGCCTGCACCAGCAGCAAGGCCACAACGCTGAGAATCAGCAGGCGTAAACCTGCTGATGAATCCGAGGAGAATATCGGTTTGATGGCGTCGCTCCCTTAGCCGAGCGCGGCCGGCCCACGCCAGCCCGCAACAGCCTATTCCGTCGACAGCATGTCCAGTCGGTGTTTCTCCATAATCTCCATTGCCCGGCCGCCACCACGAGCAACACAGGTCAGGGGATCTTCTGCCACAATAACCGGTAACGCGCTTTCGTCGGCTATCAGCTGATCAATGCCGCGCAGCAGAGCACCACCACCGGTCAGGACAATCCCGGTCTCGGCGATATCTGCCGCCAGTTCCGGCGGCGACTGCTCCAGCGCCCGTTTAACCGCCTGCACGATGACCGACAGCGGCTCCTGCAGAGCTTCGAGAATTTCATTGCTGTTCAGGGTAAAGCGACGAGGAATACCTTCGGCCAGGTTGCGACCGCGCACATCAATCTCACGGACTTCTTCCAGCGGGTAGGCGCAGCCGATTTCCTGCTTGATGCGCTCCGCCGTGGCGTCGCCGATCAGGCTGCCATAGGTCCGGCGCACATGGGTGACAATGGCCTCGTCAAAGCGGTCGCCGCCGACCCGCACCGAGTCCGAGTAGACCACACCGTTCAAGGAGATAATCGCGATCTCTGTGGTACCACCACCGATATCGACGACCATTGAACCGGCCGCTTCTTCAACGTTCAAACCGGCACCGATCGCCGCCGCCATCGGTTCTTCGATCAGACGCACTTCGCGAGCACCGGCGCTCAGGGCCGATTCGCGAATGGCGCGGCGCTCAACCTGGGTTGATTTACAGGGCACGCAGACCAGCACGCGCGGGCTGGGACGAATAATGCTGTTCTGGTGCACTTTGGCAATAAAGTGCTGCAGCATTTTCTCGGTAACCTGAAAGTCGGCGATAACCCCATCTTTAAGGGGGCGAATGGCCGTGATATTGCCGGGCGTACGACCCAGCATGCGTTTGGCTTCGGTCCCCACTGCCTCGACTGTCTTCTGACCATTGTGAACGCGGATGGCCACAACCGAGGGCTCATCCAGTACAACCCCCTGATCGCGAACATAAATCAGCGTATTGGCCGTCCCCAAATCGATTGAAAGGTCGTTTGAGAACAGACCACGAATTCGTTTGAACATCTATGCAATTCACCTGTAGATACCCGGAGTGGGCATGGTTAAGACAGCCGGAGCGCTGCGAAAAGCCGCTATTTTCTAATATTTTAACGCCGACCGCTATAAATCTCTGCAACTCTATCAACGGCGGGGATTCAGGGCAAGGCGCAAATATGATAAGTTTACCCGCCCTGAATCGCGGGGCTCCCGAGGTGATTGGTCGCCACCCCCGCCCAGCTCCCGATGAATTGAATTTTTGGCTCCCTGACCAACACTTCGTGTGTTTGAGCCAGCCATTAACAGACACAGCAGAATACAGACAGGTGACGCATGGCCGTTGGCCCCTCAGAGATTGAAAAAATAGCGCATCTCGCGCGCATTCGCATCGCCCCCGATCAGGTTGACGAGGTTGCCAGCCGCCTGAGCGACATTCTCGGCATGGTTGATCAGATGCAGGCCGTGGACACCAGCGACGTTGCCCCCATGGCAAACCCCCATGATGCTACCCAGCGCCTGCGCCCGGACGTGGTAACCGAAGAAAACCAGCGCGAAAAGTTTCTGGCGCTGGCGCCCCTGAGCGAAGAGGGCCTCTTCCTTGTACCCAAAGTTATCGAATAAGCCCGCCCACCCGAACAGACGAGCACAGTGAACATGCACAGTAAAACCCTACGCGAGCTCGCGGATGGACTGGACAGCGGCCAGTTTTCCAGCGAAGAGCTGACCCGCCATTTTCTGACGCGCATTGCCGAGCACAATCCGACGGTGAACGCCTATATCACCGTGATGGAAGAACAGGCCATTGCCCAAGCCAAGGCCGCCGATGCCCGCCGTGGCCAAACCAAGGGAACGGGAAAGACCTCCATCCTCGATGGCATCCCGCTGGCCCACAAGGATATTTTCTGCACCGAAGGTGTTCGCACCAGCTGCGCCTCGAAGATGCTCGACAACTTTATTGCGCCCTACAGCGCCACTATCGTCGAGAAAATCGCCCGCGCCGGCATGATCACACTGGGCAAAACCAATATGGACGAGTTCGCCATGGGCTCCTCCAATGAAACCTCCTGGTACGGTCCGGTGCGCAACCCCTGGAACACCGACTGCGTGCCGGGCGGTTCTTCCGGTGGCTCAGCAGCTGCCGTCGCCGCCGGTCTTGCACCCGCCGCCACCGGCACCGACACCGGCGGCTCTATTCGCCAGCCTGCTGCGCTATGCAACCTGACTGGCCTGAAACCCACCTACGGGTTGGTGTCGCGCTACGGCATGATCGCCTTTGCCTCCAGCCTGGATCAGGCCGGCCCAATGACCCGCACCGCCGAAGACTCGGCCCTGCTGCTGCAGGCCATGGCCGGCTTTGATGACAAAGACAGCACCAGCCTGAAACGCGATATTCCCGATTACAGCGCCAGCCTGAACGATTCACTGAAAGGCAAGATTATCGGCATTCCCAAAGAGTTTTTCGCCGAGGGCCTGTCGGATGAGATCGCCAGCCGTGTGCGCGATGCCTTGAGCGAATTTGAAAAGCAGGGCGCGACCCTGAAAGAAATCAGCCTGCCCCACAGCCACCTGTCGATCCCCTGCTACTACGTGATCGCTCCGGCCGAAGCGTCGACCAACCTGTCCCGTTACGACGGAGTGCGCTACGGCCACCGCTGCAAAGACCCACAGGATCTGATCGACCTGTACACCCGCACCCGGGAAGAAGGCTTTGGCGATGAGGTCAAACGCCGCATTCTGGTCGGCACCTACGCTCTGTCTGCGGGTTTCTACGACGCCTACTATCGCAAGGCCCAGCGCATTCGGCGCCTGATCAAAGGCGATTTTGTCGAAGCCTTTAAAGAGGTCGATATTATTGCGGGCCCGACCTCGCCGAACCCGGCCTTTGGCATCGGTGAAAAGCTCAACGATCCGCTCACCATGTATCTGGAAGATATGTACACCATCGCCGTAAACCTGGCGGGCATTCCAGCCCTGTCGGTTCCCGCAGGGCTGGTGGATGGCAAACCGGTGGGGCTGCAACTGATAGGCCAAGACTTCTGCGAAGCCGAATTGCTGAACGCCGGGCACCGCTTCCAGCTGGCTACCGATTGGCACACACAAACCCCGGCAGCGTTTGCATAAGGAGACCGATATGGAATGGGAAACAGTCATCGGGCTCGAAGTGCATGTGCAGCTTTTGACCCAATCGAAAATTTTCTCGGGTGCCAGCACCGCCTTCGGCGCCGAGCCTAACACCCAGGCCTGTGCGGTGGATCTGGCCCTGCCCGGCACCCTGCCGGTGCTGAATGAAGAAGCAGTAAAGAGCGCCATTAAATTTGGCCTGGCCGTTAACGCCGAGATCGCGGCGGAATCGGTGTTTGATCGCAAGAACTACTTTTATCCGGATCTGCCCAAGGGCTACCAGACCAGTCAGATGGACGCCCCGATTGTCGGCCCCGGCTGGCTCGACATTCAGCTGGAAAGCGGTGAAACCAAGCGCGTTCGCATTCACCACGCCCATCTGGAAGAAGATGCGGGCAAGTCGCTTCACGAAGACTTTCACGGTATGTCCGGCATCGACCTGAACCGCGCCGGCACACCGCTGATCGAAATCGTATCCGAGCCGGATATGCGCAGCGCCGAAGAAGCAGTGGCCTACCTGCGAAAAATTCACTCCATCGTGACCTATCTCGGCATTTCCGACGGCGATATGTCCCAGGGCTCCCTGCGCTGCGACGCCAACGTTTCGGTGCGCCTTAAAGGCACCGACGAGCTGGGCACCCGCACCGAAACCAAGAACCTGAACTCCTTCCGTTTTATCGAGAAGGCTATTCAGATTGAAGCCCAGCGCCAGATCGATGTCCTCGAAGACGGCGGATCAATCACCCAGGAAACCCGCCTGTTCGACAGCGAGCGCAATG
>PAKT01000097.1 GCA_002710725.1 Spongiibacteraceae bacterium | reverse complement strand
CGAACCCTCGAAACGTTGCCGTTTACACACTTTCCAGGCGTGCTCCTTCAGCCACTCGGACACCTCACCAGGTCAATCTCTTGCGTATTTATTCGGGTGTTGTCTATATCCCCAATCCGCACGCCTGCTTGCTCGTTATCGCCCTGCGGGCGCTCTCTGCGGTGACCTTCGAGTCAGTCACTCGGACACCTCACCGCAGAAGGGCCGCTACTCTATAGAAATGCCCGTTAAATGGCAATATGGGAAATCGCTTTCTCTGTGGTGGGCTGCCGAGCAGGGGGCCGTGTGATAAGCTTGCAGGCTTGATTTGACAGGTTTTTGAATGATGTTGAAGTGCGCGATTGTGCCGGTGACGGCCTATCAACAGAACTGCAGTATTCTGGTGTGTGAAGCCACGGGTAAGGCTGCAGTGGTCGACCCCGGTGGCGATCTGGATCGTATCAAGTCCGGCCTCGAACAGCTGGGGGGCACCTTGGAAAAGGTGCTGCTGACTCACGGTCATATGGATCACTGCGCGGCAGCCGATGATATGCGCAAGGAGTTTGGCGTTCCCATTATCGGCCCGCAGAAAGAAGACAGCTTCTGGATCGACAAGCTGCCGGAGTGGTGCCAGATGTCGGGGTTTCCGCATGCGGACGCTTTTGTGCCCGATCAATGGTTGGATGACGGCGATACAGTGACGGTGGGGGAGCAAACCCTGCAGGTTCGTCATTGTCCGGGGCATACGCCGGGGCACGTGATCTTTTTTCACGAGGGCGTGCGTCTGGCGATTGTGGGTGATGTGCTGTTTCAGGGCTCGATCGGCCGCACAGACTTTCCCATGGGTAACCACGAGGAGTTGATCAGCTCCATTCAGCAAAAGCTCTGGCCGCTGGGTGATGACGTTACCTTTATTCCAGGGCATGGACCGACCTCTACCTTTGGGCAAGAGCGCAAGACCAATCCCTTCGTCGCAGATACGCGGTTCGGCTGATGACAAAAGATTCTCTGACCCATATAGACGCCCAGGGCAATGCCCAGATGGTGGATGTTACCGCCAAGGCGGTCACCGAGCGGGAGGCGCGAGCCCAGGCTTTAATCACTATGAAGCCGGAAACCCTGTCGATGATTGTTAATGGTGAGCACAAGAAGGGTGACGTGCTGGCCGTTGCCCGCATCGCCGGTATTCAGGCGGCCAAGAAATGCTCAGAGCTGATTCCCCTGTGCCACCCGCTGATGCTGACCTCGGTCAAGGTCGAACTAACCCCCGACGCCGATAATAACGCTGTGCATATTGAGGCCCGCTGTAAACTGGCCGGGCAGACCGGCGTGGAAATGGAAGCGCTGACGGCGGCCTCAGTGGCGGCCTTGACCATTTACGATATGTGCAAGGCGGTGGACAAAGGCATGGTTATCGGTGAGGTCAAATTGCTGGAGAAGCTGGGTGGCCGCTCCGGTCACTGGCAGGCGGCGACATGATTAAAGTGCTGTTTTTTGCCAAGTTGCGCGAGGCGCTGGGGCAATCTGAACTGCAGTGGCCGCTGGCCGCTGAAGCCAGCGTCGAGGACGTTCGCGCGGCATTGGTCGCTGAATACCCGCAGTGGCAAGAGGCGCTCTGTGCTTCCAATGTGCTGACGGCGCTGAATCAGGAAGTGGTTAACGCCAAGGCGCGAGTAAAGCCGGGTGATGAACTGGCCTTTTATCCGCCGGTCACCGGGGGCTGACGATGGGTAGCACGGCGCGGCTAAAGGTGCAGGTCGGTGCGGCGGATTTTGACGCCGGTGAAGAAATTCGGCTTGTTCAGGCTCTGACAGATTCAATTGGCGGTGTCGCCAGTTTTATCGGTGCCATGCGCAGCAGCAATGACGGGCGCAGGGTTGATTCCATGAGTCTGGAGCACTATCCGGGGATGACCGAGAAGGCACTGGGCAGGATTGTTGACGAGGCTGCGAATCGCTGGCAGCTTCTTGGTGCGACGGTGATTCATCGGGTGGGAGAGTTTTTTCCCGGCGATCAGATTGTGCTGGTGGTCACCGCCGCCAGTCATCGCGGCGAGGCCTTTGCCGCCTGCGAGTTCATTATGGACTACCTGAAAACCCGCGCACCGTTCTGGAAAAAAGAGCGCACCAGTGAGGGCGATTTCTGGGTTGAAGCGCGAGATAGTGATGAGCAGGCAGCCGATCGCTGGTAATGTCATTTAAACGGACGAGCCGAAAGGCCCGTTCCGAAGGGCCTGGCGGCCATTGCTGCCATTAATTTTGGGTGTCAGGCGTGTATAATGCGCAGGCCTTATTTCACCCTTGAAAGGAATAATCATGAGCTTGGACAGCCGCGAATTTCGTAACGCTCTGGGGCGTTTTCCGACCGGTATTTGTGTCATCACCGCAAACCCCGATGGTTACGAGCCCTTTGGCATGACGGTCAACTCCTTTGCTTCGGTGTCGCTCGACCCGGCACTGGTACTGTGGAGCCTGCAGAACGACTCCGAATGCTTCGAAGCCTTCGCCAAGGCGAAAAAATACGCCGTCAACATCCTCTCCCAGGAGCAGATGGATCTGTCCAATATGTACGCCAAGAAGGGTGATCATGCCCTCGACAAAAGCCACTATACGCTGGGCCGCCACGGCACGCCGATGATCAAGGGCGCCCTGACCACCTTTGAATGCGATATCTGGCAGCGCTATGAGGGCGGTGACCACGTGATTCTGGTGGGCAAGGTGCAGAGTATGGTCAACAGTAACAGTGACAAACCGCTGGTCTTTTTCTCCGGCAAATATCGCGAGCTGCGCTGATGAATTTTTGCAGTGAATGCGGAAAGCCGGTTGATAAACGCATCCCCGAAGGCGATGACAGACCCCGCTACATCTGCGATCACTGCAACATCATTCATTACCACAACCCGAAAGTGGTTGTGGGCTGCCTGATAACCTCCGGCGACAGGATTCTGCTGTGTCGCCGGGCTATCGAACCGCGCAAAAACTACTGGACTGTGCCCGCCGGCTTCATGGAGAACGGCGAAACCATGCTGCAGGGTGCCTTGCGTGAATCACAGGAAGAAGCCTGCGCGGCCGTAGAGGGAGAAACCCTCTATCGGCTGTTCGATATTCCTCACATTAACCAGGTTTATGTGTTCTACCGCGGTGAACTGCGCGATGGTGCGTTTGCCGCCGGTCCCGAAAGCCTGGATGTTCAGCTGTTTGATGAAAGCGAGATTCCCTGGCAGGAGATTGCCTTTCCTGTGGTGACCGATCTGCTCACGGAATACCTCGAAGATCGCAAAACCGGTGTCTACCCGGTACGGGTAGATCAGCCAAGTCCACTGTGGGCTGAGCATACTGGCTGGAATAAACGCTAGAAACCCGTGTCGCCCACAGGGCCTCACTCCGGAAGAAGCCATTACTATAATGACGATCACGACCATCTCATTGCTTGCTGGCGCGTTAATCCTCGGTTTGATACTGGGTTTATTGCTGGGTGATCTTCGGCGTCGTCGCACAACCGATGTGGCCATTCGTGCGGTCGAAGTGGACGCCAGGGCTTACGCAGTCAAACTGGAGGCGGCAACGGCCCAAAGCGAGCGAATGAACCGGGAACTTACCGAGCTGCGTCAGAAGAATCTTGAAGAGGCCAACGAAAACGCCCGTCTGGCAACGCGACTGGAAGAACAGGCCAAGACGCACGATGAAAAAATGCGACTGCTGGAGCAGGCCAGAGACCAGCTGACGGCTCAGTTTAAGCAACTCTCCGACTCCATCTTTGAGCAGAAGCAGAAGACTTTTAACGAATCCAGCCGCCAGACACTGGAATCCCTGCTGACGCCGTTTCGTGATCAACTCAAGGAATTCCGGACGCGGGTGGATCATATTTATGACAAGGAATCCCGCGACCGCAGCACGCTGAAAGAACAGATTGCCCAGCTTCAGCAGGTCAATCAGCGCATGAGTGCCGAGGCGGTGAACCTCACCCGGGCCCTGAAAGGGGACAGCAAAACCCGAGGCAACTGGGGTGAAGTGATACTGGAGCGGGTGCTGGAGGAATCCGGCCTGCGCAAAGGTCACGAATACGAAACCCAGGCCAGCTTTACCCAGCAGGATGGCCGCCGTCTGCAGCCCGATGTCATTGTTCATCTGCCGGATGAAAAAGACATCGTCATTGACGCCAAGGTCTCGCTGGTAGCCTATGAACAGTACGTCAGCGCGGAGGATGAAACCGAGCGCAAGCAGGCTCTGCAGGCTCATGTGCGTTCAGTGAAGCAGCATATCGACGGCCTCAGTCTGAAATCCTATGAGCACATCAGCAGCATCAATTCACTGGATTTTGTGCTGATCTTTGTGCCGATTGAATCTGCCTTTATGGCGGCCTTTGATGCCGACCCGGAATTGTTCCGCACCGCCTACGAGAAGAATATCATCGTGGTGAGCCCGACAACGCTGCTGGCAACCCTGCGCACAGTGCAGAGCATCTGGCGTCACGAGCACCAGAACCGCAACGCGGAGACGATTGCCCGGGAGGCGGGTGGTCTGCACGACCAGTTTGTGATGATGCTGGCTTCGTTGGAGGATGTCGGCAAGCATCTGGATCGCAGTCGCGAAGCCTATGAGAAAACCCTCGACCGCATCAGTCGTGGCCGGGGTAATCTGGTACGCCGGGTGGAGAAGCTTGAAAAGCTCGGCGCCAAAGTTAAGCGGAGTCTGCCCAAGAAATATCAGACAGACGACGATATTGAATCACTGACTACAGACGACTAACGGAGCGGACAATGGCATTTCCCAAAGTTGGCAACATGGCCCCGGCCTTTACCCTGCTGGATCAGGATGGCAACAAAGTCTCGCTGAAAGATTTCAAGGGTAAGAAAAACGTTATTCTTTATTTTTACCCGCGGGCAATGACGCCGGGTTGCACTACGCAGGCCTGTGGTTTGAGAGATACTGACAAACAGCTCAAGAAACACGATTGCGTGGTGCTGGGGATAAGTTTTGATCCGCCCGCCAAGTTAAAACGCTTTCAGGAAAAGTACGACCTCAATTTCACACTGCTGTCTGATGAAGACCACAAGATCATCGACAAATACGGCTGTTGGCAGCTGAAGAAGTTTATGGGTAAAGAGAATATGGGAACGGTTCGCACCACCTTTGTCATCGGCAAGGATGGCCGCCTGCTGCATATCCTCGATAAATTCAAAACCAAGACCCACCACGACGACGTGCTGGCATGGGTCAGCGAAAATCTGTAAACCGCAACGCAACGTTTCCCGAATAGATCAGGTAATGCCATGAGAAAGTTTATGTACACCGCCATCACCCTGCTCACCCTGAGCGTGGTGTTCGGAGCGATCTTTGGCTGGATCGAATTTCGGGATCGGATGGTAGACGGTTTTGTCGCGGCCTATGTGCCGCCACCAGTTGGCGTTGAGGCAAACCCCGCCCTTGAAGAACAGTGGGACATCACGCTCGCGGCCGTCGGTACGGTAAAGGCGGTTAATGGCGTCGATATTACGACGGAAGCCAATGGTCTGATTAAAGAGATTTACTTTGCCTCGGGCCAGGAAGTGGAAGAGGGCGATGTGCTGATCCAGCTCGACGACGACGTTGAGCAGGCTAACCTCAAAAGCTTCAAGGCGCAGTATCGTCTTGCCAAGATTAACTACGATCGAGACTCGCGGTTGATGCGCAGCAATGCGATTTCCCGTACCGATTTTGACAAGGTGGAAGCGCAGCTCGCCGATATGAAGGCGCAGATGGAGCGCACCGAAGCCATCATTGCCCAGAAAAAAATCAAGGCACCATTTTCAGGGCGGCTGGGTATAAGGCAGGTCAACGTCGGGGAATATATCAAGAGCGGCGACGATATTGTTACGCTGCAGGCGCTGGATGAGCTTCTGATCGAGTTTTCAGTACCGGAATATCAGACCCCGAAACTTTACGTCGGCCAGAAACTTCGTTTCACGGTAACGGCCTTTGGTCAGCGGGTGTTTGAGGCGACAGTGACTTCTATCAATGCGAAGGTTGATGAAACCACCCGCAATATTCAGGTGCAGGGCAACTTCGAGAATGAGACCGGCGCCATTCTGCCGGGCATGTTTGCCAATGTCAGTGTAGTGCTGGAGCAACAGCAGTCGGTAGTGACGGTGCCCCAGACGTCGGTGAGTTATTCCCTGTACGGCGACTCGGTGTTTGTGGTGTCCGAGCAGGACCTTAATCTCAAAACGCCGGACACAACGATCAAGGTGTTTGGGCTGGAAATCGATCTTTCAAAGATTCACAAGATTGACATTCCACCGGAGCGCGGTCTGGCGGTCAGTCGGCGCTATGTGAAACTGGGTGAACGGCAGGGCAGTCGCGTAGCCATTGTCGAGGGCGTCGAGCCGGGTGAATTAGTGGTGACGGCGGGGCAGCTGAAGCTTAACAACGGCACCCGTGTCGAAGTCATCGAGCAGGCACCATAGGGGCGCTATGAATTTCACCGATATTTTCATCCGTCGCCCGGTTCTGGCCTGTGTGCTCAGTTTACTGCTGCTGGTCACTGGCCTGAAGGCCTTTACCGGCCTGCAGCTGCGCCAGCACCCCGAAATCACCTATCCCGCCATTAATGTCACAACGGTTTACCCCGGTGCCTCGGCGGCCCTGATGAAAGGCTTTGTGACGACACCCATCCTGTCGGCGCTGAGTTCGGCGGAAGGTATTTCCTATATAACCGCCACCAGCACCGACAGCACCTCGACAGTCACTGCCTTTCTGACGCCGGACTACGACGTGGATTCGGCTTTTCTGGAAGTCAGCGCCAAGGTCAACAAGGTGCGGACAGAGCTGCCGCGCGAATCTGAAAACCCGCTGGTTGAAAAAATGGAAAGTGCCAGCGGTGACATTCTGCAGTACATCAGTTTTGTCAGCGAGGTGATGAGCCAGGAGCAGATCACCGATTATCTGAGCAAGGTGATTCTGCCCGAAATCAATACCATTGAAGGGGTCAGCCGCGCTCAGATTCGCGGTAAACGCACCTTTGCCATGCGTATCTGGCTGGACAGTGAGCGTATGGCCTCGCTGGGTATTTCAACTGAGGACGTCGAAACGGCACTTGCGAGCAATAACTACCAGAGTGCAGCGGGCAAGATTGAGGGTGAGTTTGTTCGTATCTCGGTGACCGCCGATACCGATCTGAATTCACGGCAGGAGTTTGAGGACATTGTCGTGCGCGGCAACGACCAGACGCTGATTCGGCTGAAAGATATTGCGCGGGTTGAATTGGGCGCCGAGCACTACCGGGATGTTATTCGCTATGGCGGCCAGCGCACGGTGTTTTTGCAGACTACGGCCTCTGCCAGTGCCAACCCGGTTGAGGTGGCCGCCAATGTCCGCGAGGCTTTGCCACAGCTGGAAAAGCAGCTGCCACCGGAGCTGAAAATGGAAGTGGTCTTTGATACCACCGTGTCCATTGAAAAGTCGATCAATGAAGTGATCAAAACCCTGATCGAAGCCAGTGTGATTGTGGTGCTGGTTATCCTGATTTTCCTCGGTAACCTGCGCGCGGTGCTGATTCCGGTTGTCACCATTCCCCTGTCACTGATCGGGGTGATGGTGTTGATGCTGATGATGGGCTTCTCGCTGAATCTGCTGACTCTGCTGGCGATGGTGTTGGCGATTGGTCTGGTGGTGGATGATGCCATCGTGGTGCTGGAAAATATCCAGCGCCATATGGAGGAGGGCGAGACGCGTTATCAGGCAGCCTTGAAAGGCGCACGGGAAATTGCCTTCCCAGTCATCGCCATGACCTTTACTCTGGCGGCGGTATACGGGCCGGTGGGTTTCCTGGAAGGGCTTACCGGGGCGCTGTTTACCGAATTTGCCTTCACGCTGGCGGCGGCGGTTATCGTCTCCGGCGTTGTGGCCTTAACTCTGTCGCCGATGATGTGTTCGCGCATGCTGCCTGAGCAGGTGTCCGAGGGGCGCTTTGCCCAGGGGGTCAACTCGGTGCTTGATGGCTTGACCCAGCTGTACCTGCGGGCGCTTGATGAAGCTATCAAGATGCGTTGGCTAACGGTCCTGTTTTGCGCGATCATTTTGAGTTGTATCTATTTTCTCTACGACTCCATTGCCCAGGAACTGGCGCCGCTGGAGGATGATGGGGTGGTGGTGGTTACCGGCACCGGGCCCATCGATGCCAACTCGGATTACATGGAAAAGTATGTCGCCCAGACCGAGAAACCGATCGCGGAGATTCCGGAGCGCGAGCGCAGTTTTTTCTGGGTGTCAGACTCCAATGTATTCTCGCTGGTTCTGCTCTCGGACTGGGAAGATCGAGAGCGCAGCGCCAAGGAAATACAGGACTCGCTGCTCTCTGAGCTGAACAAAGTAACCGGGCTGCAGCTGTATACCTACAATTTCCCGCCTTTGCCGGGGGCGGCCGGCGGCCTGCCGGTGCAGTATGTGTTGACCTCAACGCTGTCAGACGAGCTGCTGTTTCAGGTGGCGCAGCGGATCACCGAAGAAGCCTCGACCAGCGGTTTGTTTACCTACGTCAGTCAGGATCTGAAGTTCAACAAACCGGAGCTGGTGGTGTCTATCGATCGCTCCCTTGCCGGCGAGATGGGCGTCACCATGGAGGCTATCGGCAAGACGCTGGCGACCTATCTGGGTGAAGCCAACAGCGGGCGATTCAGCGTTGATAACCGCAGTTACAAGGTAATAGCCCAGGCCGATTCCCGTTTCCGATTGAATCCGGAGGCACTGGCCAACTACCACGTGCCCGCGGTAACCGGTGAAATGGTGCCCCTCTCGACTTTCGTGTCCACTGAGCTGCGTTCCTCGCCAAATAAACTGAGCCAGTTCCAGCAGCTCAATGCTACCTACATTGGCGCCATGCTGGCACCCGGTGTCAGTATGGGGCAGGCTATAGACTATCTGGACGAGCTATCCGAAAAGACCTTGCCCGATGGTTTTGACCACGATTATATGGGGCAGTCACGGCAGTTTCTGGAAGAGGGCAATGTGCTGCTCGCGACCTTCGGCTTCTCGGTACTGTTGATCTATCTGGTGCTGGCGGCCCAGTTCGAGAGCTTCCGCGACCCGATCATTGTCTTGATCAGTGTGCCGATGTCGATCTGTGGCGCGCTGATCCCCTTGGCGCTGGGTCTGTCGACCATGAATATCTACTCCCAGATCGGCTTGATTACCCTGATCGGTCTTATCAGTAAGCACGGCATACTGATCGTGGACTTTGCCAACAATCTTCAGGAGTCGGACGGCCTGAGTATTCGCGAGGCGGCCAAGCAGGCGGCGGCGGTGCGGCTGCGGCCGATTCTGATGACCACGGCCGCCATGGTCTTCGGCGTGCTGCCCCTGTTGATGGCCACTGGCGCCGGGGCTCAGAGCCGTTTCAGCATTGGTCTGGTCATTACCGCAGGCATGTCGATTGGCACGTTGTTTACTCTGTTTGCCGTGCCAGTGCTTTACACCTTTTTCGCGCGTGTGCGCAAACCACTACCAGTCAGTTCATAGTTCAGGAGAAGCGGATGAAAGGCGAAGACTATATTCAGCAGGCGTTACAAACCGAATCACAGCCCAGCGAAGAACAGATGTCGCGGGTCAATCTGCGAATCCTGCACGCTCTGATGGGCCTGCAAACGGAAACCGGTGAATTGACGGATGCGGTCAAGCGCCACATCTTCTACGGCACGCCGCTGGACAAGGTAAACCTGGTCGAAGAGATTGGCGATGTGTTCTGGTACATCGCCATTCTGATGGATGAGCTCAAGGTAGATGTGGGCGACAAGGCGAGCTTTGAACACGCCATGAAGGTCAATATCGAAAAGCTGCGCGCCCGCTACCCGAATAAATTTACCGAATACGATGCGGTGAATCGCAACCTGGATACCGAGCGCAAAATACTCGAGCAGTAGCGCAAGAGAGTTTTACAGAGACGGCCACTTCGGTGGCCGTTTTTCGTTAAAAGCCGCCATGGCTTCTTCCATGCAGCCGGTAAAGTAACCCAGCACCTGCGTTCTGTTTTCAATCTCCATGGCTTCGCGCAGGCTGCTGGCGTTAACGTTACTGCGCAGCCCTTTTTTGGTCATCCACACCCCGTATTCGGCGTTATCGCGAATCATCCGGGCTTTTTCCAGGCAGGCATCGATCAGCTGTTCGGGCTCAACCGTCTGGGAAGTCAGGCGCAGCTCCCGGGCTTCAGTCGCGTCGATAATCCTGCCGGTCAGCATCAGGTCGCTGGCGTCTGACAGGCCAATGATGCGCGGCAGAAAATAGCTGGTGCCCACATCGCAGGAGGATAGTCCGGTTTTGATAAACACCGAACCAAAGCGGGCTTTAGTGGAAGCGATCCGCAGATCGCAAGCCAGTGTAATCGCGAGACCTCCGCCTACAGCGACGCCATTAACGGCGGCAATGACCGGCTTGTCACACTCATTGATGGCGAGCATGAGCTCGGCCAGATATTCCTGAAACTTGTACACGTAACCCAGTTGCCCCATACCCTCGGTGCCGGGAATGAAACCGGGGGCAGCGCCGGTATTGCTCAGATCCGCGCCGGCACAAAAGCCCTTGCCGGCGCCGGTAATGATAATGACCCGATTCGCTCGGTCATTATTGAGCTGATCGAGAGTCTGACGTAGATCGCTGATCATCTGTTCGTTTAGAGCATTCAGCGTCTCCGGGCGGTTCAGGGTTATCAGCGCAATCCCGGTTTCGGGTGTATCTATCTGCAAGGTTTTCATAGGGCGGTTTCCTCCTGACGATTGAGTATAATCCCCAGCGCGAAGGCGGAAATTAACGATCGTATAGGGAGGTTGAGGATGGCGGCACCACTTCGATTCAGGGCGGGGCCTGCAGCGCGCCATATTATCGAGCGTGACGGATTGCAGCCGGAGGGAGTAGCCGCCATGGCGGGCGCGGCCGGTGGTCCCAAGTGGCTGGTACTGGCTGCAATGGACAAGTTTCTTTTTGGGGAGTGGCTGCGACCAAGAAAACAGTCCCTGCCGCTGGTGGGATCATCGATTGGCAGCTGGCGCTTTGCGGCGGCTGCAACGGCAGACCCCATTGCCGCTATCAGCCGTCTTGAGCGCTTGTACGTTGAGCAGTGCTACAGCGGCAAGCCTTCCCTGCGCGAAGTTACAGAGACGGCCAGCAGTCTTTTAGACGAGCTGTTGGGCGATTCCGGCGCTTCCGAGATTCTCAACCACCCCTGGGCACGGATGCACGTGGTGACCGTATTGTGCCGGGGCTGGACTGGTCTGGATGCGAAATTGCCGATGGGGCTGGGCTTTGGCGCGGCTACCTTGCTGAATGCCTGTAAGCGCGACTGGCTGGCGCTCTTTCTGGCGCGCCATGTTTTTGTCGACCGGCGAGCAGGCAGCTTGCCGGAGTCTGCCTTTCCGGGCTTTGCCACCAAACTGCTGCCACTGGTGGATAACAATCTGCAGCAAGCGCTGTTGGCCAGCGGCTCCATTCCTTTTGTGCTTGAGGCCATTGAGATGCCCGGTGAGCCCGGCTACTACCGGGACGGGGGCATGATCGACTACCACATGGATTTGCCCCTGAGCCGGGATGGGCTGGTGCTGATGCCACATTTCTCCAAAACCCTCTTGCCGGGCTGGCTGGACAAGTTCAGAGCTTCCCGGGCTTTTCAGCATGGGGACAATACGCTGGTGATTCACCCCAGCGATGAATGGATAGCGACGCTCCCGAACAGGAAAATTCCCGATCGAAGCGATTTCAAACGCTACCGCAGCGACGATGCGGCGCGCTTTCGGGACTGGTACACCGTGGTGGGGCGCAGTCAGGAGCTGGCTGATTTTCTGGAGGAGCGGTTGGTTAGGCAGGATCTGGCTGACTACATTGAGCCGCTTTAGCGGCTCGCTTTTACGGCGCAGCTTTTCAATGGTTTGCCGCAAAATTCCAGCAGTTTCGCTTCGCCAGAGTCTTTGAAAAGAAAATGCACGTAGCGTGTTTCGGGAGCCAGCTCAAAGCTGTGGCTGGCGCCTTTATAAACACGTTTGGCGGGCAGGGGCTGGCAGTTTTCCTCAGACTGATCCAGACATTGTCGACCGGCATACAGCAGGAAATTGCTGTTACCCGCATGCTCAAAGGTCAGCTTTTGCTCGCTCGCAGAAACGTTATAGCGGGAAATCGGCGCCGGCGGGCGATAGATCACCAGTAGCTCGTAATGGAAGACCACTTTGATCATGTTGGCCTGGTCTGACGGATCCGCTTGTCCAGCAGTGGGCTTTACCCGGATCCGGTAAATGGAGTCCGTGTCTGCAGGCAGGTGAAGAAAAGACAGCCGGACTTTTCTGCGCTCATCGGGCGCAAGGGTAAACTGGCGCGGCGTTGCCAGCAGTCCCATTTCCCGAGGGTTATCGGGAGATATACGCTCTTCGTCGGGCAGGCCGGGGTTTACTACCCGAGAGACGTCTATGCTGATGTCTGACGGGCTATCTCCTTGATTTAATATATGAAAATCGCTTCTTCGGGTCTCTCCTGCGACAACGTCAATGACGCTCCTGTCCACCAGAATGTCGGATGACACGCAGTGGGAAAAGGCGAACAAAAGGCAGATCGTCAGAGTTTTCAGCTTAGGCATACCGCAATAATTTTATTCTAGGTCGGGAGGGTAAACGTTAGCACAGGTGGCACGTTATGCCACTGTTGCACAGACTGTTGACATTGTGACGTACTTCCGTTACTTTTTCCCCGCTCCTTCGGGAGAGGGGACAGGTGTCTATGAGTAAGCCCTGTCATGAATGGCGGCCACTACATTACTCAACTTCCAAATAAACATGAATCCGCATGATGCGGTGTCATAAAATTTAAAGGGGTTGATGATGAGTGCGTCTAAGCATTTTTCTCGTGTTGTATTGTCGGCAGCGTTCGCTGCGGTTTCTCTTTCCGGTTTTGCTGCAACACAAGACGGCACCCGGGGTAACAGTTCTCAAGCAAATGTCGATGTGAACGCTCAGGTTGCGGCCAAGGTTCAGATTACTGGCGCTACCGCCATTGATCTGGATGGTCAGCTGGCCAGCTGGACCGGAGGCGATGTATCCGGACAGGATGCACTCTGCGTCTGGTCTTCTACTGAAGCCTACAATGTCACTATTACGGATAATAGCGCTGCGGCCGGGTTTAACTTGACGGCAACAGGCCAGAGCGAGCTGCCTTATTCGGTTTCCTGGGCAGATGAAAGTTCAGCCGCCGATTCCATCGTCCACGGTTCACCTTTGGCGGCACAGGGAACTACTGCCAACAATAAGAATTGCACCAATACTGGCGGAACAAATGCGACCTTGACGGTCACGCTGGCAGAAGCTGACCTGGAAGCAGCCCGTGCTGCGGACTACACCGGTGAGCTTACTGTTGTCGTAGCGCCAGAATAACCTTATTTTCAGTTAGTTAGCTTAGATCGGCGGGGCTTGTAAGCCTCGCTTGACGATTTTTTTCGCCTTGACTTTGCTGGGCGGGCTTGGTCTTATGAAGCTAACAGAACTGTTTTGGTGTGTTCATTATGCGTTTTCTGGAACGCACATTGTGCCTGGCAGTCTTTGGAGTTGGTTTGGGCGTGTCTGTGTTGCCTCTGGCTGCGCAAGCTCAAGACAGCTCCGACTCAGTCAAGGTTCCCGTCAGCGCGTCGGTCCCAGCCAAGGTCAGCGTCACTCAAGTTCAACCCTTTGCTTTAGGTAACTGGGCTGGTGCGGGCGATCTGGAGGCGGAACAGCAGCTGTGTGTGTGGTCGAGTACGGGAGGCTATAGCCTCACCGCAACAACCACCGAAGGCGGCAATCGCTTTGGCATGCTGGGCCCGAAAAGTCGCCTGTTGGATTACGATGTGCTTTGGAATGATGGCAGCGGTTACCAGACTTTGTCATCTGGACAAACC
The DNA here is from genome assembly GCA_002710725.1 of Spongiibacteraceae bacterium. GTDB lineage: Bacteria > Pseudomonadota > Gammaproteobacteria > Pseudomonadales > Spongiibacteraceae > Litorivivens. The sequence goes on along the minus strand of PAKT01000097.1, from coordinate 5,166 downwards.
TACACCGGGCTCTCTACCAGCGCGAATTCAATTGATTGTTCTTCGACTGCTGACTCCAGCTCGCGGCCATTTATCAGGGTCTCGGTCGCTGAAGCAGACTTGTCAAAGGCAAAAGCGGGTTCGTACAGCGACGTGCTTGAAGTGCTTATCGCGGTGGAATAATCCGCTACCTTCAGCTTTATTCTTTGCTTTCTCCGCCCTGCTAATCTCCTCTCCTTTAAATGCCTTCGAAACCGCTTTTGTTGATGTTTACTATGACGGGCGATTGCTGGATTCCTTTCTGGCGGACTTCGACGAGCGGCTTATTGAATTTGCCGATTCCGGCGAGATTATGGCCCGTCTCCCGGAAACCACCAACCCTCAAAGTGTGCAGGCCTACTTTGATAGTGCCATTGAGTTTGCCAATCCATCAGATTGTCACGCGGCCACGATCGCGGATTGTTTTGCCCGTACTGAGGCCAAAGTAATTGTTACCTATGACCCCGGTCTGTTTGCAGCTGTTATTCACCTGTCACCTGATGTCTTGCCTCTGTACGAGGCGGAATTCGATCATTTTCTACCCCCTTATACCGGCGGATTGTCCTATTTAGCGGATTTACGCTCTGTCTACCTTTACTCCGACAGTGACTTGAATGGCTCTGTTAACGCATACAATCTCGCTCTGGATCAAGTTGCCAGTTTTGGCGATCGTCGCGTTGTCGCGCAGCTCGGTGTTGCGGATGGGGAAGATTACTATGCCAGAGAGGTGTTTTTCTCAGCCGATTCACGGCGGGATCGTTTCAAGTTGGGGCGCTACGAATTGCCGGGCAACCGCTTGATGCCCGGCGCTATGATTTATGGTGGCGGCATCCAAACCACCACCGATCTGCGGCTCGATCTCGACCAGAATGGCGCGACGCAATTTGACTACTTCCTGCCGCAGCGGGGTCGAATAGATATCTATCGCGATGGCCGGCTGCTCAGTACCCGCAACTACCCCTCGGGCAACCACCGCCTGGATGTCTCGGAACTACCGAATGGCGCTTACGATATCGATATTCGTGTGGTTGTAGACGGTGTGGTGATCCAGGAAGAACGTCGTTTTTTTACCAAGTCGACTACGCTTCCGCCTGTTGGAGAAAACCATATCAGTGCGGATGTGGGTATGTTGGCAAATCCTTCAAAGTTTGAGCGCGTCAATAACGCCGAGTTTGCCAGGCTTGGGTATGGCTACCGCCTGAACGATCCAAGCTACCTTGACCTTATGCTGCTCGCGACCCATCCGTGGCAGGCCTTACAGGCTTCCTATCGCTGGATCTGGCGGGATTTTATCGGCGTGGCAAGCGTGCAGCAGGCCGATGATGACTACCGGGCATCGGTGCTGTCTGCTTCCTTGTACACGCAGAAAGGTTCTGTTGGTCTGGATTGGTTTAAGGGGCGTGCGGGGCGTTCAAATGAGCTTACTCAGTTGCGAAGGTTCAGCGCCGACAGCGAAGAAGTCGGCGCGCGCTATACTTTTTACCGGGCACCCTGGTCATTTCGGGCCAATGCCCGCTATCTGGAAACCGACACAAATCATGGCTTGGTAACGTCCTTGTCGGCAGGGTATTCCCCAAACTCTGGCAGCAGCTCGCTGCAATTGTCCGGCACACTGAACTATGACGAAGTGGCACACTTTTCTGCGACGGTCGATCTTTCGTTTCGATTGTTTCGTGATCGCCGTTCCTATTGGGTTCGCAGTGGTTGGCGGAATTTCGGTGACGAGCGCGTGCGAACAGCGATTGGTGTAGACGGTGAGACCGGAAAGCGAGGCGCAATTGAACGAGTGGCCTACTCAGCACTGGTGGAACAGCGGGACGATGACAATTACATGGAGGGAGATATTGAAATCGACCACAGTCGCTTTCGCCACGTATCGTCAGTCAGCCTGTTGAATTCAGACAGCAGCACAAAGGTGTACTCGGGGAGTCTCAACACCTCGCTGAACGCAACATCGCGAGGAGTACAGGTATTCGGGAACAGCGGCATCCGATCTGGTGTGCTGGTTTCACTGCCGGCTACCCATCGTTCACCCGCGGTGATCACTATCAATGAGGGCCGACATATTCCTGTGGAGTCCGGTTCTGTACAGTTTGTACCTTTACAACCTTATGAGGTTTACCGCATTGCGGTGCTGTCGAAAAGCGGAAGCCTGCTGGACTACTCAGGACGAGTAGAAGAGGTGGTGCTTTATCCAGGGCATGTGCCGGTGCTGGAATGGATTGGTGTACAGACGGTGTCGGTGTTCGGGCAGGTGAAGGTGCACGATCGCGCGGAAGACGAAAGAATTACCGTGGTCACCAGTCGTGGCCGCGATCGTATCGAGAATGGTGGCTTTTTCGCAGTCGACGTGGCGAGTGATACTCCGCGAATACGGGTAGAGGTAGACGGTGAAGCGCGCTGCGAGATGGCCGTTGAGATTGAGGCCAACTCGCAGGGCGTTCTTGATCTGGGTGAGATCGACTGTTAACCCTTTAATTTTCGGGCGATGCCGGCGCTACTATTGTCTGCAGAGGCGCTCTGACAATATTGGCATATGGAGTGCCCACATTCTTTGGTTTATCTGTAGGCACAATAAACTGCCACTGCTGGCCGTCGATTTCATTGATCGGTTTGCCGAGCACAAAGGCATTGTCCACATCCCCGGTGAAGAAGTAGTGAATACCGTGCGCGCCGTAGGCTCCCTGCTTCTCGCCCTTAGTGCAATCAGCGCTGCCGTCGGCAATATTGGCATTGTAGGCATTCACCACCTTCTCTGAATCGGAGCGATCCCCGGGGTAAGGGCGGCGAACCGGGTCGTCACCGGTGCCGTCGTCCAGACAGGCGTCGTCTCGGTAGTAGGGCACAACCACCGGTGTCATTAGCGACGTGGCTCCCTTCAACTCAAAGCTGTACACCAGCGAGCCACTGTCGCCTTTGCCCGATACCTGTTCCCAGTTGTCGAACGCCAGCGGCAGGTTGAAAGTTGGGTCGGCAGTATCGAAGAATACGGGGCAGCGGCCGCTCGGATAGGCTTGGGGCCCATCGTCGGTGAAACAGAAGTTGCCGATGGCTGGCACCGTATCCATTTGCCCGATGTCGTCGTTCTGACCGTCAATGGGAACGCCCTGCGGACGCAAGGCTGTGTAGTAGCGACCGGGTTCGGCGGCTTCTCCAGGCTCAGGAAGCATCGCGCTGCGGTTGTAATCCCAGGATGTATAAAGACCGTCAGGTGGAATCGGGTGCACCCGCACCCGATAGCGGTAGGTAATGGCGTCGCGGTAGAAGGTCTCTGTTTTGGTTACGTTGGTGCCCGAGTCGGCGCCCCAGGTCTCACGGATGCAGCGCACCGGTCCGCAACGTTCACCCAGCAGCGCGGCGTTGGCTTCCCAGTTCACCTGTTCGTCTTCAAAACCTACGACGGAAACCGTTGAGTCCGGGCTTTGCTGGAAGGCACGGCCTTTCCAGCGGTCGATCAGATCCGGGCGATCCTCCCAGTAGCTTTCGTCAGCTGCGGTTTCCTCCGGCTTTCTGATTTTCAGACTGCGCACCATCCAGCGGCCGCTGGCATACCACTGGTAGTTGGCAGTGGTGACGGTGACACCGTCGCGGGTAAAGCGGTCGCCGTCGCCAATTCCGTCATTATCGCGATCCAGCCCCTCAGCAATCGATTTTTCCGGGGTGCCTTCGCGCGTTTCCGGGTCGAAATCGCGACAGATGGTCCCGGTCAGGTTGGGCCCGTAGTTATCGTTGCTGGAGCCGAGCTTTTCGAAATCATCAGCCTCAAAGAAGCTCCGGTCTATCCACTGATCTGCATCCGGGTCGCGAACATAGGATACATAGCGTTCAGGCTGCGATGGCCCGCTGCTGCGTAAGCCCAGATAGACATAGCTGACGTCTGAGGGGGTTAGTGGGTCAACAATGCGAACTTCCTGAAGCTCGCTTGTGTTGGGCGGCAGACTGTCGTCTTTCTGCTCGCCCGCATCGGAGGCCATAAAAACGATTTCGTCGTCGTTATCCAGCCCGGCAATGGGGTCGGGAACCGGACCGGTGAGCCCGCGGCTTCGACGCTCTTCATCGGACGTTGGCTCATAGTTCATATTGTCCCAGCCATTGGGGTCATAGGCGCGGCTACAATCTCCTTTGGTCATCCCCCAGACCTCCTCGCCGAAATAGCCTGAAGGATCGTCGCCGCTGCGCCAGACGTAGGTCAGCTCCTCGTCAGTGCCGGAGTAGACCGAAAACGTGGAATTGGCATTGGCCAGAAAGTAGGGCATACGTTCGTCAACCTGAACGGGAATTTCTGTCCAGCCGCCGTTTTTAAATTGCCAGGCCACAATCTGATTAATGGCAGCGCCACCGCCATCGGTTGGCGCAACGCCGGGCTGCCAATCTTCCGGATAGAGCATGGTGCCATTGTGGGCATTGCGAACCGCGCTGCCGCCCGGCAGTGAGCCGACGGTAGGAGTAAATGCCTGACATCCTCCACTCAGCTGGCTCGGACACTGTTCGGTATCGGCTCCAGAAGGATAAGGCGCGGGAGTACCGAAAGCCGCACTAGCACTCCAGGCGGGAATTTTTTCGCCGGTAATAATCACCGGCTCCGCGTGACGCGAGGCACTGGCACTTTCCACCACAATATTTTCAGGTGAATCGTGCAGACCAATCAGCGTTGGAATATCGGCGGGAGACTCAGCCCCAAGCGCCTGAACGTTGGTGCCCAGATTGGCGAAGGCGGTGCTGAAAGCACCAAGCGCGTCAGTCTCGCCCGCCAGAGTTAGGGTCAGGGCGTGATTCAGATCGGCACCAAATTGGGCAATGGCACCAATAACGCCACTGCCATAGCCGGCCGCTTCCGAAAGTGAGGTGTCTACCGTGACCACAACCGTTTCACTGGTGTTGCTGAAACCGTCGTCGGCGGTGACTTGGAGCTCTACGGTATAAGGACAGCCGCCAGCCTGATCGCAGCTCGGGGCGTCGGCGCGCAGCTCACCGCCGCCGTTAACCTGACGCAGCGCTAGATTGGGTGTCGGCGTTAGCTGGTTCCAGTTCACGTGTAGAACGTCGTGGTTTGCGTCTTGAGCCTGGGCGTTGATGCTGAAGGTTGTGCCTGCAACCGCGTTTATTTCCTTGTTCACTGCAATGGTCGGTGGGGTGTTGTTGGCGATT
>PAKT01000096.1 GCA_002710725.1 Spongiibacteraceae bacterium | reverse complement strand
GCAAAGCCCCGGAGGGCGGGCCTCTGGCGCACACTGGACGTCGTTGCAGCGCTCGTCAAGGAGAGTAACCCTTGACCTTCGCACTGCGCCTTGCCAGTGTGCGCCAGAGACTCCGCTGAGCCATTGCCGAATTAGTCAGAGGTGCCTTAAGGTTCTGTCACCCGGCCAGCGCATCGTGCGCGCTAGATTCAGGATACTTGTAAAAAAAAGGTACACGGCATGGCCGATTACAATAACACCCTGCGCCAGGGCTGGAATGCCTTCTGCGACGAGCTGAAACGTGTCGGCGATATTGTTTTCGCCGACAATGTTCCTGAGGATGAGACGACTCGCAGCACCGGGATGCGGCTGTTGGCGCGCAATATCGCCTTGTCACTGCAGTTTGAAGCCGAAAACGCTGATCCCGAGCATCCGGAATTGCTGCATTATTTTGATCCGCTGCGAAAGCAGGGCGGCGACAATACCGATGCCCTGTATCTCGGCGCACCGGTTAACGGTAAGCACCGCTATCGACTCAGCGGCAGGCTTGGCTCCGCGCGATTTCTCGCGATTACCGTGCTGGAGGATGGTGATACGCCCTGGGGCGGCAAGGTGATTGCCAGCCTGTTCCGTCAGGATATCCACTGCGATGCGGACGGACATTTCGAGCTGTATCTGAGCCTAGAGCCGCCACCTGCAAGAGCAGGGCTTAATTGGGTTCAAACCACACCGCAGACCTACCGCATCACCATTCGCCAGTTCTTTGCCGACTGGCTCAATGAGGAGCCCATGGCGGCGACAATTGAGTGCCTGACCGCCGATGGGCCGCCCGCACCGCCAAACAGTCAGGACGTCAGCAGAAAGTTGCAGCGCAGTGTGGAATGGCTGCGCTGGTCGGTGTCGTACTGGGTAGAGCAGATCAACAAATGGCGCGCACAGCCGAATGTTTTTTTTGCTTACAACGAACTGGATGAGAATGCCATCGACGCGACGCCGGGCGGCTTGCCGCTGATTGCCAACTGGTGTCTGGGCGATAATGAGGCCGCCATCGTTCGGGTTACTCCTCCCAGAGCGGCCTACTGGGCGGTGGAGTTCGGCAACTTCTGGTGGGAGAGCATGGACTACCGCTATCGGCTGTGCAGCACCAATTGCCATCACGCAGTACTGGAAGCGTCGGGGGAGCTTTTGCTGGTCATAGCCGCGAATGACCCCGGTGTCCCGAACTGGCTCGATAGCAGCGGTTACCCCGAGGGCTATATCACCTTTCGCTGGGTCGGCGCAGACAGCTATCCGCGCCCGAAGCTTGAGGTCGTGCCGATAAAAGATTTGCACAGGGCGCTGCCGGATAACGTAAAAACGCTGTCGCCTGAGGAAAGAAAGCAGCAGCTGCGAGAGCGCAGAGTCGGGGTTATTCGCCGTTTTGGGTATTGACGTGAAGACATCAAAGAGAAGGTGAACCCCATGACCAATACGCCAAGCTGGACACCTCCGCCGCATCCCGATTGGGTCAGTCAGGTCAATCGGGAGGGGAGTTATTTCAATCTTTCGGCAGTGGTGCCGCTGGATGAACAGTCTCTGCTCTCGCAGGCGCAGAAACTGACCGGACTTTCGGATTTCGGTGACAGCGGCTGGCAGGAACCATTTCGCGTTCTGATTCAGGCGCTGGAAACGGAAGCAGAGCTAACGCTGATGGGCCGGCTGATGGCGCGCAGCGATATTCTCCACTGGCTGTCGTCCCGCTTGAAAGTGGTCGATACGATCAAACAAACCCCGGCCATTCTGGACGAAGAAATCAGCGAACCACTGTTTATTGTGGGACTGCCGCGCTCGGGCACCTCGATACTGTTTGAATTGCTGTCGCAGGATCCCGATGTGGGCGTGCCTCTTATCTGGGAGGCCTTGCAGCCTTGTCCACCGCCCGAGGCAGAGAGCTACCACTGTGATCCGCGCATTGAAATTGCCGACAGACTGGTGACCCAATGGGGCAGAGTGGCGCCGGAGTTCAATACCATGCACGAGATGCGCGGAGATATTCCCGCCGAGTGCGGTCTGATTATGGCGGGTACCTTTATCAGCGATCATATCGCGTCATTGCATCAGACGCCGTCATACGCGGCCTGGTGCGCAGAGGCGGATATGGAACCTGTTTACCGCTACCACAAAACCGTGCTGCAGATTCTGCAACACAGAAACCCGCGCCGGCGCTGGCTGTTGAAGGCGCCCGAACATCAGGTGCATCTGGAGACGCTGCTCAAGGTCTATCCCGATGCGCGCATCGTGCAAACCCATCGCGACCCGATCAAGTGTATGGCATCAACCACCAGCCTGATGGGCACCCTGTATTACATGCGCAGCGATCAGCCGTTTAACGCCAGACTGTTTGAACATATTATTATGGGCGAAGCGACCGCACGCCGGCTGGAGAGAGTGATGGAGCAGCGGGACCAGGGTTTGGTGCCGGAGGCTAATATCACGGATTCGCGCTATCAGGATCTGATGGACAGGCCGATGGACTGTATACGCGGCATCTACCAGCACTTTGGTTTGTCATTGAGTGCCGACGGGGAACAAAAGATGCTGGATTATCTGGCCAAAAAGCCGAAAGGTAAATTTGGGGCTCACAGCTATCAGGTTGATGAGCAGCGCAGTAAAGAGCGGGAGCTGTTTCGTCGCTACCAGACGCACTATGGCGTGCCCGACGAGGTCTAGCGTTTATTAAACGTCTGCCGGTAATTGCGTTGAAATCGCCCCTTGTTGAGAGGTGCTTGTAATATGAAATTGGGTTCAGCGCTGCTGGTCAGTGCGCTGATAATCTGCGCTTTCGCGGTCTTGTCCTTTTACAAACAGGGCGAGGTTGTCGACAGGATGGTCGGCAGCGTGGAGCGCTGCGAGCGCCTGGGTGGTGCGGCCGAGTCGCTGTTCCATGCCACGATCAAGGCGGACAGCGGAAGCTACATCATTGCCAAACTGCCCGGCTGTGAGGTCGGCGCCGAAGTCACCATTCTGGTTAAACGCGGCGCGCTGTTTTTCAATACCGTATTTGCGGCTCAGCCGAAATAGGGCGCTGCCCAGCTCAGGCCTTCACGTTCTCGGGGCCCCAGAATGCCCGCATGGAACATACTTTGCCGTCGGCGTTGAATTCAAAGACATCGATGACATCAATCGTCATACCGGGAACATTGACTTGAAAGGGGAAGGCGACTTCGTTGCCAGCCCCGCGTGGTTCGCCGGTCAGGGTCAGTTTGGCACCGCTGTTGAGACTGGCTTCGTAGAAGGCAACGATGGCTTCAATGCCGGTATGGATGTCGGTTCCCACCGGGTCTTCAACGGTGGCGTCATCGGCGTAAAGCTCGCGGATGATAGAGATATCACCGGTTTCAAAGGCCTCCACATAGCGGTGGACGGCAGCAACCTTGTCTGAGTGTTCCATTTTTTCTGCTCCTGAAGTTTGCACCAGTATAGGCACTTGTTGGGTGGCGACGAATGACGAAAGCGGCCAAGCCGATTGCATGCTGCCCGCGTGTGGTTTTTACTATCCGGCGACGCGCGCTGAGTGAAAATGCATCGCGATAGCACCCTACACAGAAAGGACCTGACATGCATCCCGATTCCGGGCTCGCCAGACTGATCGACACGCTACCGCAAGCCGGTGCCATCGAATGGATTGGCGTGCGCCCGGCACGGGGCGAGCCGATGATAGCCGTGGCGTCCGCTCAATTGCTCGCGGGTAAAGGACTGGTGGGCGATCGTTTCAAGGGGCGATTCGGGTCTGCGAGGCAGGTAACGTTGATTCAGCAGGAGCATCTCCTGGCGATCGCAGGCTTTTTGCACTGTGACATGGTGGCGCCTGAATCCGTGCGGCGCAATATTGTGGTGTCGGGTTTGAATCTGTTGGCCCTGAAAAACAAACGCTTTGCTGTTGGAGAGTCTGTTATGGAATACAGCGGGCTGGCCCACCCCTGCAGTAAGATGGAAGCGGCACTCGGCCCCGGCGGCTACAATGCCATGCGCGGCCACGGAGGTATCACGGCAAGGGTGATTAGTGGCGGCGTGATTAATATCGGCGAAAGTCTGGTTTGGCAGGATGATTAGGCCGAGATGTGAAGCGTTCCTGCTAGAGCGTAGTGCTGAATACCGGTCGATGGATTCCGGCGGCGATATACTTGGGTGGTTCACGGTGAGGGTAGTTCTATGCTGGCGGATCTGATTGACGACTGGGATTACGTGCTCCAGTTCTGGTTTGGTGATTCACCCGATGATGGTGAAGTGGCGGCTAAATACAGTGCGTTGTGGTGGGGTAAATCGGCGGACAATGATCAGCTGATCTGGGCCAAGTTTTCGCATCGGGTAGAGCAGGCCAGTGCCGGCATCCTGACCCCGTGGCTGGAGCATCCGCCAGGGCGGCTTGCCGCCATCATTCTGATCGACCAGTTCCGGCGCAATATCTATCGCGATAAACCTGAAGCCTTTGCCGAAGATGAATTGGCGCGTCGCTGGTGCCGCGAGGGCCTGGACAATAACGTGGATACCGAACTGCGGCCAATCGAACGGGTGTTTTTTTACCTGCCGCTGGAACATTCCGAAAGCCTGAAAGACCAGGAAGATTCCATGCGTCTGTTTACCCAGCTGCGCGATGAAGCCTCAGCCGAGATGCGCCCGCTGTTCAATCCCTTCTACGACTTCGCCCGACGCCACTACGACATCATCAAACGCTTCGGCCGCTTTCCTCACCGCAACGCCATTCTCGCCCGGGAGTCGAGCGAGGAAGAAATCCGCTTTTTGCGTGAGCCGGGCTCTTCCTTCTAACTGGCCCGTTACGCTGCCAAACGTCCGAGCTGGCGCAGGATGACAGAGAGGCTCATATAGTCCGCCTGCTGGGTGCTGCGCACTTCGGCTATCAGGTCGCGCAGATAGTCTGTCTGAACACTTTGCTGTTGCACCCAGGCCTGAATCTCCTTGATCGGGTCGGCCTTGCGTTTTATTTCTCCTGCAACCTTTGCGCACAGATCCCGATGGCGTTGATACAGGTCGTCGCGCAGGGCATTGCGTGCCAGCGCGTGCCATCGGGTGTCTGCTTCCAGCTGTTCGATCTGGCGTCGCACCCAGGTTATTTCCAGTGTGTCGGCAAGCTGGAAGTAGAGTGTGGCAGCAAGCTCCGCATCGGCGCGGGTCTGTTCCTTCAGCCAGGTGATATCGGGAGCGGCATAGAGCGCTTTTAAGGTAACCACTCGGCGCGCCAGAGCGTCAGGCACGCCCTCACTTTGGTAGTGTTGCAGTTTGTCATTGAGCAGGGTTAATTCGCCCTGGCTCAAGTAACGGTCGATGTTTTCGCTCAACATCCGGACTTCCGGCTGGTAGCGGTCTATCAGCGAGCGAATGTCGGTAAGGGGCAGTTTGCTGTTCAACAGCCACAGGGTGACATGTTTAATCAGGCGCCGGATTTCCAGCATCATTTTCAGCTGCAGGCCGGCATCAATTTTATTGTCGAGGGTTTCCAGTTCCTTCCAGAGGTCGCGCAGCCCAAACAGATCCCGGGCAACAGTATAGGCCCGGGCCATATCTTCAAAGCTGTTGCCCAGCTCATCGTTCAGTCGATGAGCGAAGGCGTTACCCATGCGGTTAACCAGACTGTTGGTGACGACTGTGCAAATAATCTCGCGCCACAGACGGTGTTTGGGTATCTGCTTTTCAAAACGCTCAACCAGTTTGGCGGGGAAGTAACGCACCAGCTCCTGGGCGAGATAGGGGTCTTCAGGAACGCTGGATTCAATCAGCAGCTTGTTGATATGGATCTTGGCATAGGACATCAGGCAGGCCAGTTCCGGCCGGGTAAGTCCCTCTCCGGTTGTGCGCCGCGCCTGCAGACTTTTTTCGTCAGGCAGGTTCTCCAGTTTGCGGTCGAGACCTGCATCGCGTTCAAGAATACGAATCAGCTCGGCCTGCTCCCCGAGCCGCTCAGGCGCCTGTATCGACAGCATGCTGATCGCCTGAGTCTGCAGGTAGTTATTGCGCAGCACATTGTGCTCTACCGCTGAGGTCATCTGGCGCAGCAGACGGTTGCGATCAGCCTGCTTGAGCTCGCCCTCGGCAACCATCTGGTTGAGGAGGATTTTGATGTTGACCTCGTTGTCCGACGAGTCGACCCCCGCCGAATTGTCGATAAAATCAGAATTACAGCGTCCACCGTGACGGCAGAATTCGATCCGTCCGGCCTGAGTAAGGCCTAGATTGCCGCCTTCGCCGATTACCGCGCAGCGCAGCTCACTGCCGTTGACGCGAATGGCATCATTGGCGCGATCGCCCACTTGTTGTGGCGTTTCGTGTTCGGCTTTGACGTAGGTGCCGATCCCGCCGTTCCACAACAGGTCAACCGGCGCTTTCAGCAGTGCGTGAATCAATTCATCGGGCGTGTAGTCGCCCGTCTCCAGGCCAAGGGCTTCGCAGGCCTCGGTGCTGGGGCTGATGCGTTTGTCTTTTCGCGAGTAGAGGGCGCCCCCCTTGGACAGAAGGCGTTTGTCGTAGTCCTCCCAGTTTGAACGCGGCAACTTGAACAGGCGCTGACGTTCCTTCCATGTGGTCGCCGGATTCGGATTTGGATCGATAAAGATATGCTGGTGATTGAAGGCCGCCTTCAGGCAAATGTGCTTGGACAGCAGCATGCCGTTACCGAATACGTCACCGGCCATGTCCCCTATGCCCAGTACGCTGAAGTCCTCGCGTTGTATGTCTTTGCCCATTTCCCGGAAGTGGCGCTTGACGGCTTCCCAGGCCCCTTTGGCGGTGATCCCCATTTTTTTGTGGTCGTAGCCGTTGGAACCGCCGGAGGCGAAGGCGTCACCAATCCAGAAGTTAAACTCCTCTGAAATACTGTTGGCAATGTCTGAAAAGGTGGCCGTGCCCTTGTCTGCAGCGACTACCAGATAGGGGTCATCGTCGTCGTGGCAGATCAGGCGATCCGGGCGAGTGATGCGGTTTTTGACGAGGTTATCGGTGATCGACAGCATCGCCCTGATAAAAGTCTTGTAGCAGTTGATCACTTCATCCTGAATGGCCTGACGATCGGCCTGCGTGGGCAGCGCCCGACAGACAAATCCACCTTTGGCGCCAACCGGTACAATTACGGAATTCTTGACCATCTGCGACTTAACCAGACCGAGTACTTCGGTGCGGAAATCTTCAGGTCGGTCGGACCAGCGCAGGCCGCCGCGTGCGACCTTATCACCGCGCAGATGAACAGCTTCCACCCAGGGGGCATGCACCCAGATTTCGTAGCGCGGCCTCGGTGCCGGGGCCTCCGGAATATCGCGAGGCGAAAACTTCAGTGCGTATACCGCCTGCTGGTCGTCGAGGTAATAGTTGCTACGCAGCGTTGCCAGTATCAGGTGTTTGATAGAGCGGATCAGGCGGTCAGCGTCGAGGCTCTGCACCCCTTCCAGCCCGAACTGAAGTTGCTCTTCAATTTTTTTGCAGCGAGTTTCCCGATCATTGATATCCGGTGAAAACCGGGCGTGAAACAGGTCGATCAGCAGTCTGGCCAGGCTGCCGTGTTCTACCAGCAATCGGCTGAGGTATTGCTGCTCAAAATTGCTGCCCAACTGCTTGAGGTAGCGACAGTAGGCGCGCAGCAGAGCCGCTTCGCGCCAGTTCACGTCGGCACTGACCAGCAGTCGGTTGAATTCGTCGTCGTCGCAAATGCCCTGATGAATGGCAACAAAGGCCCGTTCAAAATTGCTGGAGTCGCTCCAGAAAAGCTGATTGACGTCGACCGCTACCTGGGCGCGAAAATCCTGCACCCAGTAGCAGGTGCCATCAGCGGCGGCAACCGGGTAGAGGTCCTCCAGCAACAGCCGGAGGCCAAGATTGTTCAGGCGCGGCTGAATATCCGACAGGGGCAGGGGCTGGGTTTTGAAGTAACAGCGCAGTTCTACCCGGTTTTCCAGTCGCGAGATATCCCGATACAGCCGCACCGATATGGGCTCTTCAGCGCTGTGCAGTTTCTCCAGATGTTCAATGTCCGAGAGCGCCTTTTCCGGCGATGTCTTGGCGGTGTAGGCGGCGCTGAAACCGTCTACATAGTAGCGGTAGATGGCCTGGCCCTGTTTGCGGTCGTAGCGCTCATAGATCAGGTCTTTCAAGCGGCCCTGCCAGCTTTCAGTAATGCCGGCGACCAGGGCTTCCAGGGACTCGCTGTCTACCCGCAGCGGCGAGTCGGGTTGCAGTCGGGCGATCAGCTGCAGCCGGGCCATGCGTGAGTCGGTGAAGAAGATATTGAACTCGCAGCTGGAGGCGTTGAGGGCGGTGCCGACGACCTTCTGGATGCGTTCGCGTACCTGTTGGCTGTAATTTTCGCGCGGAATATAGACCAGGATCGAATAATAGCGATGAAAGGGGTCGGCGCGACTGAACACGCGCACCCGGTTGTGCTCTTCAATAGCCAGCACACCCATGGATATTTTGTAGAGCCCTTTGGTGCTGCTCTGGAACAGTTCGTCGCGGGGGAATGTCTCCAGAATCTGCAGCAGCATTTTGGCGTTGTGGCTGCCGGCGGGGAAGTGGGCCATATCCATGACCGCGCGAATCCGATCAGCCAACAGCGGTATATCCAGTGCTCGACTGTTGTAGGCCGCCCGGGTCATCAAGCCGAAGAAACGGTGTTCTCCAGTCAGCTTGCCGTCTTCGTCAAAGTCCTTGATTGCGATGTAGTCCATGGGCACGAAGCGGCGCACGGGTGAAACGTCAGTCGACTTGGTAATGGTCAGCACCCGGCGACTGTCCAGGTAGTTTTCCAGCGTAGTCTGACGTTCGGCCGGATCGCTGATGTGCTCCCAAGGTGCAGATTCCAGTTTCAGCCCCAGCCGGGTGTGAGGCGCGACTTGAAGCGATCGTTTGCCATCCTTTTCGGTCAGATTGAGCTTCACATAGCCGATAAAGGTGAGGTTGTTTTCGGCAATCCAGCCCAGAAAGTTGGTGACCTGGCGACGCGCGCGAGGTTTCAGCGGCGCCGGACTGCTCTGGTAGTGTTCGCGCAGGGCGGCGGCTTTTGCGCGCATGGCTTTCCAGTCTTCGACCACCACTTCTATGTTGGCGAGGGTTTCATGCACCCGTTTTTTCAGCTGGTTGACGGGCAGGGCGTTGATCGTGGGTTCCAGCTCATAGCGGACAAAAGACTCAGCCTGATAATCGGTAGTTTCCTGTTCTTTCCGGTCCAGTGCGGTAATGCTTTGCAGGCGTCCGCGCCCGTCCCGTTTTACCCAGAGAATCGGGTGGTTGGATTGCAGCAGGTTGTAGCCACTCTCGTAGAGCAGGTTGGAGAGGGAGTCGAAAATAAAGGGCCGGTCAGCGGTGACCATCTCAAACAGCACGGTACCGCGCTCTTCATCTTCGTGAATATTGAGTTTAACGCTGTTACCGCGGCGGGTGTTCGCGAGCTCAAGGTGATGACGGGTGATATCGAACAGCTCGGCGCCGCTGCGCCGTTTCAGCTCGTGCTGGTCGATAACATCCCAGTAACGGTCGGCGATCCGAATGAGCTGTTGCTGCTCTTCCCTGGCGGCAACGGACTTGCGAATATAGGTGTGCAGTTTGCTCAGGTTTGATTTCATTGCGAATCCAAAAAAGTCTTCTACTGCATGAGCTTAGTAGAAGACGTCGCGAATTCAACCTGAGGATTACCGATCGCGCCCGCGATTACGCGGGCGATCGGCCGGATATTGGCAGGCGGGCTTAAGCGGGTTCAGGGTCAAACTCGATATGCAGGGTCTTCATGCTGTTCAGAAAGCTGGAGCGCATGTAGTTCGGCTTGTCGGCAAAGCGGGGGTTGCGCAGCCGTGGGATGATCTCGGCGAACATCACCTGCAGCTCAAGCCGGGCCAGGTGAGAGCCCAGGCAAAAGTGCTCGCCGATACCGAATGAGCGGTGCTCTTTGGCGTTGCTCCGGTGGATATCGAAGCTATCCGGATCGCTGAAGTGGTCTTCATCGCGATTGGCCGAGGTGTAGTACATGATGACCTTATCGCCCTTGCGAATCTGCTGGCCGCCGAGTTCAAGATCGGCCATGGCGGTGCGTCGAAACTGCATAACCGCCGGTTCGTAGCGCAGGAATTCTTCCACCGCATTGGGTATCAATGAAGGGTCATCGATAAGCTGCTGGTGTTGATCCGGATGTTCGATCAACAGTTTCATGCCGTTGGCAGTTACCGTGCGGGTGGTTTCATTACCGGCCACCAATAGCAGGAGGAAAAACTGGGCGAATTCATCGTCGCTCAGCTGCTCACCGTCGACGGTGCCGGTGACCAGCATGTCGATCAGGTTGTCACCGGGATTGGCGCGGTGGTTTTCCAGAATCTTGTAGCCGTAGGTATAGATTTCGGCGGCGGCCATCATGCCTTCGTCTGAGGTGGTCGACAGGTCGGGGTCGTCGGCGCCAATCATGATGTTGGTGTTGTGGAAGATCATATGGCGGTCTTCGTGGGCTACGCCCATCAGTTCGCAGATCACCTGAAGCGGCAGTTCCGCAGCGACTTCAGCGACAAATTCACATTCGCCGCGCGGCGCTACCTTGTCGACAATCTCTTTGGCCATATCGCGGATATGGGTCAGCTTGGCCTCAACAACTTTCGGGATAAACGCCTTGTTGACGATGCGGCGGTATTTCAGGTGATCCGGCGGGTCCATGTTGAGCATCATCATGCGCTGCATGACCACTTCTTCCTCGCTCATTTCTGATGACAGCGCCGTGCGCGCAGCCGAGGAGAACAGCTCAGGGTGTTTGGAGATGTACTGAAGGTCGTCGTATTTGCTGACCACCCAGTAGCCGACGTCGGTCAATGGGTCTTCCTGCCAGTAGACCGGGCGCTCTTCGCGCAGGCGCGCGAAGTGCTCGTGCGGGATACCATTCTGGTAGGCGTCGGGGTCCAGCAAGTTCAGGTGGGGGCAGCTCATGGCGGCGTCTCCGTGCAGCAATTGTTATAGGTTTAGAGGCTGTCTTGATGGTGACTAATACCCATTAGTTTTGCAATGCCGCCAGTCTAGGCTTTTAGTCCAGCGGCATTTTTACCGATGACGTTTATGTAATATAGAACTCTACCATTCGCCGGTGTTGGGCATGGACTGCCAGGGTTCCTGAGGTGCGAGTGCCGGGCCCTTTTGCAAAAGTTCGATGGAGATATTGTCGGGTGAGCGAACAAAGGCCATATGGCCGTCGCGCGGCGGGCGATTGATGGTGACGCCGCCGTCCTGCAGTCTCTGGCACAGGGCGTAGATGTCGTCGACCAGAAACGCCAGGTGACAAAAGTTGCGCCCGCCGGAATAGCTTTCCGGGTCCCAGTTATAGGTCAGTTCCAGGGTGGGACGTTTTTCTTCTTTGGCCTGCGCTTCGTCATCCGGGGCAGCCAGAAAAATCAGGGTGAAGCGGCCCTTGTCGTTATCGTAGCGGGAGATTTCCCTCATCCCGAGCAGATTGCAGTAAAAGTTGAGGCTCGCGTCGATATCGCTGACGCGAACCATCGTGTGAAGATATTTCATGTCGAACTCGCCAGTGGTTAACAGCGAGCACGCTAGAGGTCGCCGCCGACCTTGTCAAACCGGGTCGGCGAGTTTCAGCAGTTGCTTGCCCTGGTTGCGGCCTTCAAACAGGCGGTTGAGAGTGGCGGGGATATTCTCAAAGCCTTCCTGAACATCTTCCCGGGTTTTGATCTTACCCTCCAGCACCCAGGTGCCGAACTCGGCCTGAAACTCCTCAATACGGTGTAAATAGTCGAGCATGATAAAGCCCTGCATACGAATACGCCGGGCGATCAGGTTCATCATATTGCGCGGTCCGGGAAGTGGTTCGCTGGCGTTATAGCCAGCAATGGCTCCGCACAGCACAATGCGGCCGTGATCGGCCATCTGCTCGATGGCCGCTTCCAGCGTATCGCCGCCGACGTTGTCAAAGAACAGGTCGATGCTCATCGGCGCAATGGCAGCCAGTCGCTCATTAAGGTCTTCATTTCGGTAGTCGATCACCTCATCGACACCGCACTCGGTTTTGAGCCAATCACATTTTTCCGGGCCACCGGCAATACCGATAACGCGGCAGCCTTTGAGTTTGGCAAGCTGGCAAACCACCGAGCCGGTTGCACCGGCCGCGCCTGAGACCAGTACCGTTTCGCCGGCCTTGGGTTGGCCCACATCGAACAGGCCGAAATAAGCCGTCATGCTGGTGCCCCCAAAGGCCGACAGCGCCATATCAGGTGGTGTGCCGGCGGCCAGGGCATTCAAGCTGCCCGCGCTGTTACTGTCAAACACGACATATTCCTGCCAGTTGAGAAAGCCCATGACCAGTGTGCCTGTGGGCAGATCCTCGCGCTCGGACGCGGCTACCTGACCAATGCCGGAGGCGCGCATCGGCGTCCCCAGTTCAACCGGCGGCAGGTAGCTGGGTTTGTCGTCCATCCAGCCGCGCATGGCGGGGTCAAAGCTCAGATAGAGGGTTTTGACCAGCACTTCCCCGGCGTCGAGATCCGGTGTTGGCAAGGGAGCCTCGTGGTAGCTGAAGGTATTGCTGTCGACAAAGCCTTTGGGGCGCGCGGTAAAAATCCACTGTCGGTTTATTTCGCTCATCGTTTTTATTCCGTATGCTTTTTCAATAACACTATACTGGTGACTCGCACTTACTGAGCGCGACACTAGCACGGTCATTATTTGAATAACATTTCCGTCAGGTAAGGTGGGTGCATCCTTGCTCGCGGTACGTATCAGGTAACAGGAGCCTCGTTAATGGGACCACTCTCAGGAATCCGCATTATTGAAATTGCAGGGATCGGCCCCGGCCCCTTTGCCGCCATGCTGCTGGCGGACATGGGGGCCGATGTCATTCGGATTGATCGCCCTGAGGTTTCCATGTTCGCCAACCAGACCGAGCTGGATTTTCTCAATCGCGGAAAGCGCAGCATCTGTATTGACTTGAAAAAAGACGGTGCAGTAGCGCTGGTCGAAAAACTGGTGCGCAGCGCCGACGGCTTTCTGGAAGGCTTTCGCCCCGGCGTGCTGGAAAAGTACGGGCTCGGCCCCGATGACTGTCTGGCTCTCAACGAAGGGCTGGTTTACGGTCGCATGACCGGCTGGGGGCAGGAAGGGCCGCTGGCCAACCGCGCCGGCCACGATATCAATTACATAGCGCTCGCCGGTGCGCTGGAGCCGATGGGGCGCGCTGGTGAAAAGCCCGCTGTGCCGCTTAACCTCGTCGGTGATTTTGGTGGCGGTGGTATGCTGCTGGCCTTCGGCATGGTGTGCGCTCTGCTTGAGGCGAAAAACTCTGGTAAGGGGCAGGTGGTGGATGCGGCCATGGTGGACGGCGCCTCGCTACTGATGACCAGTATTTTCTCAGCCTTCCAGACCGGTTACTGGGGTGAGCGGGGCACCAATATGATTGATGGCGGCGCGCCGTTTTACGAGGTCTATGAAACGGCTGACGGAAAATATGTCGCCGTCGGTGCGCTGGAATCCCAGTTTTATCAGGTGTTGGTGGAGCGGCTGGGGCTTGCGGATTCGCTGCCCAATCAATACGACATGGAGCAGTGGCCGGTGATGAAAGAGCGCTTTGCCGAAGTGTTCGCAAGTCGAACCCGGGATGAGTGGACGCATCTATTTGCCGATACGGATGCCTGCGTCACCCCGGTGCTGGCGCCCGACGAGCTCAAGGATCACCCACACCACAAGGCCCGCAATTCTATCGTCGAGCGCGATGGCGTGTGGCAACCGCGCACGGCGCCGCGCTTCAGTCGCACCGATGGCGGCACGCCCGCCAATGCGGTGGCACTGGGCCACAACAGTCACGAAATACTGACGGAGTTGGGTATCAGTGAAGACGACCAGCGGGAGCTGATCGCCAATGGCGTGGTCAGCGCTGCTGGACAGCGTATCGGTGATTAAAAACTTCAGCCACTGAAAAAGCTGAACAGGTAAGCGGTGTCGAAATACTCCCAGACTTCGATAATCTTGCCGTCGGCGAAGCGAAACAGGCTCTGGTAGTCGTTGTAATAATCCTCGCCGGTGGCGGTTTTGGCTTCCAGACTGAAATGCAGATGGACGCGATCGTCTTCTGCGGTCATAGAGTGATAGTGAAAAGTCATGCTGTCCTGCTGGTAGAACTGCCCGACATCATCGCCGAACATGGCCATAACCGCTTCAATGCCATAGTGGTCGCAGCCGCTGGCAGCTTCTGCTGTCGATTTTGGAAAATGCCAGGCAATGTCCTTGTGGAAAAAAGCCCCTATGTCGGCGTCTTCGCCGCGCAGGCGCCTGGCCAGCGTTTTCTGAAAAGCCAGTAGCTGGGTTTTGTTCTGTTGCGGATCGGAGCTTGAAGACATCGGGTTACCTTTGGCTTGCCTGAAGTTGATGTGTTGTTATGGGTTGACGGAGTATACGAGTCCGCCTGCCCGCTGTGAACGCAGGTTCTGATATCTCAGGAGCGTTGGCTTGAAAGAATTGCTTATTGTCTACCACACCCAGTCAGGCAGCTCCCAGCGGCTGGCCGAGGCTGCCTATGCCGGGGCGGTGGCTGAGAAAGAGATCAAGGTCAGGTTGCTGCGGGCGATGGAGGCGGGCTCTTCCGACTTGCAGGCGTGTGACGGCGTGCTGTTTGTGACGCCGGAAAATTTCGGTTACCTGTCCGGCGGTATGAAGGACTTTTTCGATCGCACTTACTACCCCTGCGACCCCGGCAGTCTGGCCCGGCCCTATATGCTGATCGTCAGTTGCGGGAATGATGGGAGCGGTGCTGTCAGGCAGCTTGAACGTATCGTTAAAGGCTACCCCCTGAAAGCTGTGGCTGAACCCTTGATCGTGCGTGGTGAGCCGCAGGGCGAGGATTTGGAGAGCGCTGGCGAGCTGGGATTGAGCTTTGCCGCAGGTTTGGGGATGGGGATTTTCTGATCGGTCTGCCATTCCGACCGTTAATGCTTGAATTCACCACATAAAACCCGCATTATTCCGATGTTTTCGGCGTCCACATGGGCGGTTACAGTGGTTCCGGCTGCGAATGATTGCGGTCGATAATAATAAGGATTCAGCATGCGGAAACTGCGCCGTTTTACGCCAGCCTGTGCTTTGGCGATCGCGCCAATCAAGACAAAACTCCTTGTTTTTATGGGCGCACTTGCACCCATTGTGACGGCTAATGCGGCGGCCGTGCTCGAGGAAGTGGTGGTTACCGCCCAGCTTCGCGAGCAGAGTCTGCAGGACGTGCCGGTGTCTGTCAGCGCCATCAGCGGTGAAAAGATGATGGAGGCGGGCCTGTCACGTATCGAAGATCTTCAGGCCTACGTCCCGAATTTCACCATGTCTGAATCCGGCATCGGCACCGACATCTATATCCGCGGTATCGGCTCCGGTGAAAACCAGGGCTTCGAGCAGTCGGTGGGCATGTACGTTGACGGTATTTCCTACGGTCGGGCCCAGCTGGCGCGCGCGCCGTTTCTGGATCTTTCCCGGGTCGAAGTACTTCGGGGTCCACAGAATATCCTGTTGGGTAAGAACAGTATCGCCGGGGCGATCAATATTTCGACAGCCAAGCCCACCCAGGAATTTGAAGGCTACGTTCAGGCTACCTGGGAAGGTCAGGTAGGCGAGCGGATCTTCGATGGCGTTCTGTCCGGACCGATTTCCGACACTCTGGCCTATCGCTTTGCCACCCGAATCCGCGATTACGATGGTCATATCGAAAATCTGGTGCAGGGTCGCGATGAGCCAAACCGTGAAGAGCGAACCTATCGCTTTAAGTTGCTGTGGGATGCCAGTGACGATGTGGTGGCCTCGTTAAAACTGGAGCACGGCAGTTTTGATGTGGTAGGGCGCCATTCTGAAATCATTTTTGATTCACCCTCGGTATCTGACGTGCCGTTTTTTACCGGCCGCACTTATGCGGAAATACTGGATCAGACCCAGTTTCCGACGGCGGCAGCTCCGGTTGTTGTCGATATAGACTCCCACCCCGGTGTGCTTAACAACGAAGCCGATTACAAACGGCACTCCAACGGTGATACCAGCGATAACAGCACCCAGAACATAACGCTGAATGTGGACTGGTATCGCGACGGGCACCAGTATTCCTTCATCACCGGCTACATGGCCTATGACTATGAAGAGGACTGCGACTGCGATTTTACAGGGGGTGAGCTGTTTCAGCTTGACCTGATTGAAGACTACAAGCAGTTCAGTCAGGAGTTTCGCTGGATATCGCCGGTTGGTGAGTCCTGGGAGTTTATTGCCGGGGCCTACCTGCACTACAGTGAGCTGTATTTCTACGACTCCATTCGTGTCGATTCCGACATCATTCCCGATCTGGTCAATGCCGCCGATGCTACCGAAGGCGGTGCTCGGGGTGATATTGACCCGGGGCAACCCGGTGGGCCGGAAGAGGCGCTGGGTATTGGCGATGCCGGTAATGCAGTTCGCAATTTCAGGTCTCCGCGTGACTTCCATAGCGATTCCACCATGGCCTCAGCGTTTATGCAGGCTACTTGGAATATGGTCGAGAATGTCAGGCTGACCTTCGGCGGACGCCTGACTTGGGAAAAGAAAGTGGGTAGTCGCAAGATGGAATTTGCGTTTCCAGATTTTAGTATCCGCCCCATTGGGGAAGCGGATACTGCCGCGGCTATAAGTTTTACAGCTGAGCGGCACGATCTTAAGGGCAAGCGCGTAGAGACCCAGTTAGCCCCATTGGTGAACCTGCAATGGGATTTTTCAGCAGATGCAATGGCATATTTTACCGCTAGTCGTGGCTTCAAGTCTGGCGGCTTCGACGCGCGCTCTAACGCTTCGCCCAGCGCCGAACCGACTCCGCGCAACCCGAACGCGGTGGTCGCCAATCAGATAGTGTTGATTGGCACTTTCGAATACGAAGAAGAAGAGGCCACCAGTTACGAGCTCGGGATTAAATCGACCTTGTTTGGCGGTATAGCGGAATTGAATGCGGCATTGTTTCGCACGGAATTCGATAACCTTCAGGTGAGCGTATTTGATGGTACCCTCGGATTTAACGTAGGTAATGCCGCCAGCGCGGTGTCGCAGGGCCTAGAGCTGGATGGCCGGGTTGGTTTGACCGAGAACTTGATGCTGATGGCAGGTTTGGCGTTTCTCGATTTTGAATTTATCGATCATCCGACCGGTACCTGTATACAGGGCCAGGCACCGACGAGTCCGAACGGACGTGACTGCGATTACAGCGGCAAAACCAACCAGTATGTAGCCGATTACTCAGGTAATCTTTTGCTTGCCTACGAGCGGCCTTTCCTTGACAGTCTGATGTTGCGGGCCAATATCGACGCTATCTTTACCGATGATTATCACCCGTCACCTAATCTGGATGATCGCATCAAGCAGGACGGTTATGTTGTATACAACGCACGTTTGTCGCTGGCCGATATTGCCGGTGATTGGGAAGTGGCCTTACTGGGCAAAAACCTGACGGACGAACTAATCATTGTCTATGGGGTGGATGCGCCAACGGCCTACACGATTACCGAGGCCGCGACCCACCACGGTTTTATCAATCCGCCGCGCACGGTTGCGCTGCAGTTGAGCTATCGCTGGTAAAGGGCCGCGAACCCTATTATTGTTTCACACTGTCAACGAACTCCAGACAATAATCAAAAGCTACGGAGAGACGGCATGAAGAAATGGCTTTGGGCGGCGCTGCTGATGCCGGTGGCTACGACCGCCCTTGCACAGGAACGGCGGGCCGTGCTGGAGGAGGTGATTGTCACGGCCCAGCTGCGTGAACAGTCCCTGCAGGACGTACCCGTATCGGTCAGCGCGATTTCCGGGGAGAAACTCCTGTCGGCAGGCCTGAATAAGATTGAAGATCTGCAGGCTTATATCCCCAACCTGACCATGACCGAAAATGGTATTGGCACCTCCATTTATATTCGCGGTATTGGTTCGGGCATCAATCAGGGCTTTGAACAATCCGTCGGTATGTATGTTGACGGCATTTACTATGGTCGTGCTCAGCTGGCTCGGGCGCCGTTTCTGGATCTGGAGCGGGTCGAGGTACTGCGCGGCCCGCAGAATATTCTTTACGGCAAAAACAGCATTGCCGGTGCCATCAGTATTGTCACTACCCGCCCGAGTGAAGAGTTTGAGGGCTCTGTTTCGGCCACCTACGAGCCGCGCTTTGAGGAAGAAATCCTCGACCTGATCTTGTCGGGCCCGATAAGCGATAACCTGGGCTACCGTTTTTCGGCGCGCTTGCGCAATTACGGCGGCTTTATGGAAAATCTGACCCTTGATCGCAATGAGCCCGCCTTCGACGAGGCGACTTATCGGCTCAAATTGCGCTGGGATGCGAGCGATGCCGTCACGGTCAGCGTCAAGGGTGAGTTGGGCAGTTTTGATGTAACGGGCCGCCAGGCGGAAATTATTGACGATTCACCCTCGGAGAGTACGAACCCGCTGTTTGCCGGCCGCACTCACGGACAGATCCTGAACGAAACCCGCGATCCGACCGGGCTGGTGCTTGATATCAATTCAGATTCTTCGGTGCTGAACAACTTTCAGGATTTCAAACGCTCGTCGAATGGCGATTTCAGTCTGAACAATACGGAAAATCTCACCATTAACGCCGACTGGATTCGAGGTGATCACACCTTTACCTCGATCACCGGTTACATGGCCTATGACTACGATGATCTGTGTGACTGCGATTTTACCGGCGCCGAAGGCTTTAAAGTGTCGCTGGTGGAAGACTATCAGCAGATAAGCCAGGAGCTGCGCTGGATTTCACCGGCAGGTGAAAACTTTGAGTTTATCGGCGGGTTTTATTACCAAAAGAGCGAGTTGGAATTCTTTGACAGTATTATCGTCGACTCCGACCTGATCGTGCAGCTGCTGAACGCGGCTGACGCCACCGAAGGCGGTGCCCGAGGTGACAACGATCCCAACCCCCTGGGCGGCTCACCGGAAGAAATCGCCGGTATTGGCGACGCGGGTAATGCGATTGCGAACCTGACCTCGCCGCGGACCTTTACCAGCGATTCCGAACTGTATTCAGTGTTCCTGCAATCCACCTGGAATATGACCGACACCATCCGCGTGACTTTGGGTGGCCGTTATTCACTGGAGAGCAAAGAAGGCTCGCGTCACTTTGAGTTTGGCGATCTGAATTACAACGTGCGACCCTTCAGTGAAACCGATACGGTGGCGGCGGTAAGTTTCGCTGCGGAGAGACACAATCTCGAAGGCAGCCGGGACGAGTCTCAGTTTTCACCGTTGCTGAACCTGCAGTGGGATGCCACAGACGACACGATGGTCTACGCTACGCTGAGCCGAGGCTATAAGTCCGGCGGGTTTGACGCGCGTTCCAACGCGTCGCCTTCGGCAGAGCCGGTGCCCCTGCCGCCGGGTGCGGCTCCAAACCCGGCGAGACCGGAAGGGCGACCGGTGCTGATCGGTACGTTCGAATATGAGGAAGAAGAGGCCACCAGTCTGGAACTGGGCTTTAAATCGACCCTGCTGGACGGTGCAGCTGAACTGAATGCGGCGCTGTTTCGTACTGAGTTCGACAATCTGCAGGTGAGTATTTTCGATGGCACGCTCGGCTTTAACGTCGGCAATGCTGCCAGTGCGACCACGCAGGGGCTTGAGCTGGATGGTCGTATCCAGCTCAGCGAATACCTGATGTTGGCGGGGGCTTTGGCTTTTCTGGACTTCGAGTTTGATGATTTTCAGAATGGGCAGTGCCTGGCAGGACAGGAACCTACGGCTCCTGATGGGATTAGCTGTGATTACACTGGCAAAACCAACCAGTATGTGGCCGACTTTGCGGGGAATCTGGTGCTTACCTATATTCGCCCCATCAGCCCGGAGGTAGGCATTGGCTTATCGTTGGATGCGATCTTTACGGATGATTATAATCCGGCGCAGAACCTTGACCCGACGGTGCAGCAGGATGGTTACGTCAAATTTAACGGCAGGGCAGGGATTGCGGCGCTGGATCGAAGCTGGGAGCTGGCGCTGGTTGGCAAGAATTTGACCGACGAGGTTATCGTAATGTATGCCAGCGACACCCCGACCGCTTACACCATATTTGGCAACAAAGGGCACTACGGCTTTCTGGAGGCGCCGCGCAGTATTGCCCTGCAGTTTTCCTACCGCTGGTAGCAGACGCGGCAACTGGAATAGGCACTTACACCTATTTGCGAGGGCAATAGTCCACATAAATATTGCATATTGGCTTTATGTGCATGAAAACTGTAAAAAATTGGCTACACTGAGCTTATATTACAATTATCAGAAGTAGTTCCGAACGAATTACAAAGTAACACTTAAAAAACTGCTCATATCGAGTGAGTCTGGGAGGAAGCAATGAAAAATAAGTCGAGATTTCGGCACGGCGCCGCGCTGTTGCCGCTGGTCGCGGGTATCGCCGCGGGCAGCGCACAGGCTGCGGTAGTGCTGGAAGAGGTAATCGTAACGGCCACCCTGCGTGCCGAAAGCCTGCAAGACGTCCCGGTGTCGGTGAATGCCGTGTCCGGCGAGAAGATGATGGAGGCCGGCATCGACAAAATCGAAGATCTGCAGGCCTACGTTCCCAACCTGACCATGTCGGAAACCGGTATCGGTACCAATATCTACGTGCGTGGTATCGGCTCCGGTATCAACCAGGGCTTTGAGCAGTCAGTGGGTATGTATTTTGACGGCGTCAGTTACGGTCGAGCCCAGTTGTCCCGTGCGCCGTTTCTGGATCTGGCCCGTGTAGAGGTGCTGCGCGGCCCGCAGAACATTCTGTTCGGCAAAAACTCGGTGGCTGGTGCGCTGAGTCTGCATTCCCAACGCCCGGGTATGGAATTTGAGGGTATGGTCTCTGGCCTCTATGAGCCCACGCACGGCGAGCGTACGATTGACGTTGTGTTGTCCGGGCCGCTTACCGACCGCCTGGGTGCGCGTCTGGCGATTCGTAAGCGCGATATGGACGGCTACATAGAAAACCTGACTTTGGATCAGGACGAGCCAGAGCGCGATGAAGGTACGGCGCGTCTGATTCTGGACTGGGCGGCAACCGATGACCTCCAGGCTATGTTCAAGTTTGAGGTGGGCAAGTTTGATGTGACCGGTCGTCAGATTGAGATCATTAACGACAACCCATCTACGTCCACAACGCCATTCTTTACCGGCAGAACCTACGCTCAGATTCTGGACAATACTTCGGTAACCGGCTTGCCGATTATTGATCCGTTTACGGTTGACGCGGATTCTTCCGTATTGAACAACACGCTGGACTACAAGCGTTCCTCGAATGGTGATTTCAGCAAGAACGACACCCAGAACTTCACCATGAACCTGGATTACGCTTGGGGTGAGCATACGCTGACCTTTATTACCGGTTTAATGTCTTATGAGTATGAAGAGCTGTGTGACTGTGACTTCACCGGTGCCGAAGTATTCAAAGTGGAGTTCGCCGAAGAATACGATCAGTTCAGCCAGGAGTTCCGCATTACCTCTCCGGTTGGTGGCTTTGTTGAATATATCGCAGGTGCGTATTACCACAAGAGTGAGCTGGATTTCTACGACTCGATCCTCGTGACCAGTGACGTGCTGCCCGACCTGATCAACCTTGGTGACTTGGCTGCCGGTGGTACACTAGGCCGACCGACGGACGGCCCTGGTGATGCGGGTGATGAAATTCGTGAATTGGGCACGCCGCGTTACTTTGTTACAGATACCGAGCTGTGGTCGGCCTTCCTTCAGTTGACGTTCAACCTATCTGATACCCTGCGTTTGAGCGTAGGCGGGCGTTATTCGACCGAGGAAAAGGAAGGTTCACGTACACTTGATTTCGAAAACAACCGTACTGGCGAGCGCCGGCCTGAAGGCGAGATCGACAGCGTTGTGGCGATTAACTTCTCAGCCGAGCGTCACAATCTTGAAGGCGATCGCAAGGAAAGTAATTTCGCACCGTCGGTCAACTTGCAGTGGGATGTATCAGACTGGGCGATGACCTACGTAACTTGGAGCAAAGGCTTCAAATCAGGTGGTTTCGACGCTCGCTCCAATGCGTCTCCGGCTGCGAATGCGCCTGATGCGGGTAACCCTGCGGACAACACCATTCTGATCGGTTCCTTCGAATATGACGAAGAACAATCGCAAAGCATTGAGTTTGGCGCGAAAACTACGCTGCTTGATGGTGCTGCTGAATTGAACCTCGCTCTGTTCTATACCGAGTTTGACGATCTGCAGATCAGTATCTTTGACGGTACCCTCGGTTTTAACGTGGGTAACGCGGGCGCGGCGGAAACCATGGGTCTGGAATTGGATGGTCGTCTGGCGCTCACCGAGAAGTTGATGATGACCGGTGCACTGGCCTTCCTCGATTTTGAATTCACCGACTTCAAAAACGGTCAGTGTAATCATGTTCAGGTTCGCAACGGCGAAGATCCCGATGGCGACAATCTGTGTGACTTTACCGGTGAGACGAACCAGTACGTGGCTGACTACTCCGGTAATATCGGTCTGGTGTACACCACGCCGATTGCCGACAGCCTGGAGTTCCGCGGTGGTTTGGATATCGTCTTTACCGGCGACTACAACCCCACCCAGAACCTTGACCCGACTCAGGAGCGTGATGCCTATGCCCAGATTAATGGTCGTCTGGCGCTGTCTGACTTCGAAGACGGCTGGGAGCTGGCTCTGGTGGGTAAAAACCTGACCGACGAGGAAATTGTCAACTACGCCAACGATACCCCGCTGGCTAACAGTGTCTTTGGTGCGGTCAGCCATTACGGCTTTATCTCACGTCCCCGTAGTATTGCTGTTCAGGCTACATACCGCTGGTACTAAGTTCTCCGCTACACTATAACGCCGCTTAACGCGGCGTTTTTTTTGCCTGTAGAAAAGGTCGTTGTGTGAAAACCGTAGACGAAATTGTATTCAGCGCGGTGCTGGAGTGGCTGGGTGCCGGTGAAACCTGCTGGCTGTGCACCATTGTAAAAACAGTTGGCGCCTCGCCGCGGCCGCTGGGTTCGCTGATGGGCGTGTCGCAGCAAGGCGAATTGATTGGCTCGCTTTCCGGCGGTTGTATAGAGGACGACCTGCTTGAGCGGGTGAGGGCCGGTGAGTTGGCGTCCGATAAAGTGGTCGTTCACCCCTATGGCGTCACGGCTGAAGAAAACGAACGCCTTGGGCTGCCCTGTGGCGGGCGGCTGGAGGTGCTTATCGAGTCGCTTTCTGAGGATCATCGCGAAGCAATCGCTGAAATAGTCGACGCACTGCAAAACCGGCGCTGTATTCGCCGTCAGGTTAATCTGGTTAACGGAGCGTGGCAGTTGTCTCCGCTGGCACGCATTGAGTCGCTGCACCTCGGCGACAACATGCTGTCTCAGGACTTTGGCCCGCGCCTGCACCTGCTGCTGGTGGGCGCCAATGAACTGGCGCGCTGTATTTCCGAGCTGGCCACAGCCATGGACTATGCGGTGACAGTGTGTGACCCGCGGCGGGATCGCATTGATCAGTTTGCGGTGTCGGGTGTCGCCACCGTCTGTGCCATGCCCGACGATGTGGTGCGCGAACGGGCCAGTGACTCTCACAGTCTGGTGATAACCCTGACCCACGACCCGCGAATTGACGATATGGCCCTGATGGAGGCCCTGCAATCAGAGGCCTGCTACGTGGGCGCGCTGGGTTCTGAACGGACTTCCGCCAAGCGTCGGGAGCGTCTCCTGCTGTTGGATCTTTCAGAGGCTGATATCGGGCGCCTGCACGCGCCGGTGGGTCTGCCCATTGGCAGCAAGTCGGCCATGGAAATTGCGGTGGCGATTATGGCCGAGCTGGTTCAGCTCAAGGCTCAGCGGAAAATATGAGTCAGCCCGTCGGCGTGTTGTTGCTGGCCTCCGGCGCCAGTCGCCGGTTTGGCTCGGACAAGCGTCTCGCGCTGCTGCCCTCCGGCCTGACCTTGCTTGAGCACATGCTGGCCATCATCGACCGAGCAGGCTTGCCCTGCCACGTGACTGTGCGGCAAGGGGACTCACTGGACCTCCCGCCTAAACTCGAACTGATGCGTGCGGATGAAGGCATGGCCAGCAGTATTGCCGAGGCGGTGGCTTTGCTCCGCGATGATTTTGATGCGCTAG
>PAKT01000095.1 GCA_002710725.1 Spongiibacteraceae bacterium | reverse complement strand
TACCAGCTTCAACACGACCGCGCAGGCCGCGACGGGTTTTATCGGCAAGGTCTTTTAAGAACAAGGCATTCATCGTGCCTTTCAGGCCGATGTGAAGATGGGAGATTTCACCCTCGGACAGGGTAACCATCTGGACATTGGCAAAGCTCAGGCGCTTGTGAATTCCGGCGATATCCTCCTGATCGCGCGAAAGTCGATCCAGTGCCTCAGCCAGGACAATATCGAACTTGCCGCTTTGGGCATCCTGCATGAGCGCCTGAATGCCAGGGCGCATCATGCTTGCCCCAGACAGGCCGTGATCGGTATAGATTTGAACGATAGTCCAGCCTTCGCGCTCAGCCCGCTCGGTACAAAGGCGAACTTGATCCTCAATCGAGGCCTGACTTTGCATATCGGTTGAGTAACGCGCGTAGATCGCGATATTTGCTTGTGAGCGTGTCATGCAGACTCCTCGCCATTCTGGCGATGTTCGTGCGACGATTGATCAAGGGCCTCGCCGGAGGCTTTGTGATCGCTCTCCGCTGCCGCCCGCGCTAGCAGTTTGACCAGGGCTATCAGCTCCGGTGAATGCTGCGCTGTCGCTGTCTGATTTTTCTTTGAACGCTCCATGCAGCCAGACTACGGGATGGCTGTAGGGCCAAGCCTCGCGGCATCATCGCGAGTCGCGGCTGCGCTCTATCGGGACCTCCGTAAATTAGTGGCATTGGCAAGGAGGCGAATCCAGCTTATCAAAATGGCTCATAAAAGAGTCTGAGAGGGGGAAGATTCTTTCAGGTTTTCTGTTTCATATTGAAATATCCATCGTTTTGATGGATTTCCCAATATGATGCGAATAAACAACCGCTACAAAACCTGATAATTGCACATGGATGCGCGACGTGACGGCGCTCAACCGGCTTTCCACTTGAAATATGGTCTATATATGGATCATATTAAGGCCACATGCTCTTTTTATAGATCATTTTTAAGTTGACGAAGTGGGCAAAAGCACACTATTATGATTAGTATATGAGTCACAATAGGCCCTTATGGGCTATATACGAAACAAAGTAAGTCTATGCCTAAATCAGTAACGCGCACATATTCTCGCTATAGCCGCGAAGCGGTCTCTCTTCTTGGCTTATTGATCCGCGAAGCACGGACCGAACGGAAGTTCACAGTACAGGAGGTCGCTGATCGCGCCGGAATTTCCCGTGGGCTATTACAAAGGATCGAAAAGGGAGATATGAAGTGCGAAATCGGGGTTGTATTCGAGGTGGCCACGATTGTCGGGGTCACACTCTTTGAAGCCGATGAGCTCGCACTCTCAAAACAGCTTGGCCAGGTAAAGGACAAGCTCGCTCTCCTACCGAAATCCGTCCGCAAAACCACAAAGGTGGTGCGCGATGACTTCTAGTGCTGATAACGAGGCTTTTGTTTGGATATGGTTGCCGGAAGAAACCGAACCCGTCGTTGCCGGACGGCTTGAAGCCGATAACGGTAATGTCCTGTTCAACTACGGTAAGAGTTATCTTGAACGGGTTCGTGATAGTAAGCCCGCGATTTCCATTTATGAGCCGGAACTTCCATTAAAGCAGGGAATACTCCCCTTGCTTGATGGCTTATCCATGCCTGGTTGCATCCGTGATGCCGCACCCGATGCATGGGGGCGGCGTGTAATCATCAACAAAAAGCTGGGGCTAAAAGGCGCAGGAACAGATACTGCCGAACTGGGTGAACTGACCTATTTACTGGAATCCGGCTCCGACCGTATTGGCGCACTTGATTTTCAGCGCTCTCCTACAGAATACGTACCGCGCTCAGCGAATAACGTCAGCATGGAAGAGCTGATTGAGTCCGCTGCGCGGGTGGAGAAAGGCGTGCCCCTCACGCCCGAGCTCGATCAGGCGCTGTTTCATGGCAGTTCTATCGGGGGAGCACGCCCCAAAGCACTGATACAGGACCAGGGTAAAAAATACGTTGCCAAGTTTTCATCAAGTGCTGATCTTTACAGCGTTGTAAAAGCAGAGTTCATCGCGATGCGGCTTGCCGCGCTTGCGGGGCTTGATGTCGCGCCGGTAAAGCTGGTGAAAGCGGCCAACAAAGAAGTGCTTCTTATTGAGCGCTTTGACCGGCTGCCCAAGGGGGCCGGATGGTCACGCAAGGCAATGGTCTCGGCACTTACGCTGTTCGGGCTGGATGACATGATGGCGCGCTATGCAAGCTATGAAACGCTCGCAGAAATCATTCGCCGCAGGTTCAGCGATCCGAAGGATACGCTTCAAGAGCTGTATGCCCGTCTGGTCTTTAATATCCTGTGTGGTAACACCGATGATCATGCCCGCAACCATGCCGCGTTCTGGGATGGTCATAGGCTGGCATTAACTCCTGCCTACGATATCTGCCCTCAAGGGCGAACCGGCAATGAAGCGACACAAGCCATGCTGATATCCGGTGATAACAGGCTAAGTCAGCTTAAAAGCTGCAGGGAAGCCGCTCATAATTTTCTGGTATCTGAAGAGGAAGCATCGACGCTATTTGATCATCAGCAGGCCATTATTGAAAAACACTGGGATGAAGTCTGCGATGAGGCTGAGCTCAGTGAAGTCGATAAGAAGCTCTTTTGGGGTAGACAGTTTTTAAACCCATTTGCGATTGAGCGATAAAGAGGCCGCCAGCTTTATTAGCTAGCGGCCAGCAGGTTGATTACTTTCAAAATCCAGGCGGCTTTGGCGCGGGTGCTTTCCGCTTTGCTTCTATCACTCCGCTGATGGCATGAAGGTTAGCTGTGGCGATGGATTGATCCATTTTTGCAGCTTGCAGCCCGTCCGCTTCGGCGCGAAACAGGGCCTGCAACGAGCCCAGGCTGTAGGACTGCAGTTCAAAGATTGTGTAGGACTTTCTCATTTTTGGCTCCTTTTCCTGAAGGCCCTGACTGCCAAGGCCTTTACGCCCGGCCCACACATCATCATCCAGTGGCTAAGGCCTTTGACAGGCAGAGGAAAAAAGGAAGAGGAAAAGAAAAACGGGAATTGCTACCCAAGATTAATGCAGGTCGAGGCGGGTTCGTTCGGGATCAAAAGGTATGAAACGGACTGTTGCGAAAATCTGCGCTATCCATTACTGACCCTTGTTAAACCTTCGTTAACCAAATGCAACCTAGAATAGAGTTATGGATAAGAAGAAAAGAAATAAGGGGCAATCTGGCATACTTATCGAGTACCGAGGACTTGGCACAGTCTCAATGGACGAGCTTATTCAGGCACTGGTTACAGACATTCATGTGCTTAGAGACGACTACAACGCCAAGTTTACGACCGGCGTGCGGCTTTTTTTACCAGTCACCAACGAATATGGTGAGCATATCGATCTCAGAAAGCCAAGCGGTGAAAGAATCTCGAAATTCGATACAAATCATTATCGACCGATCTGCCTCGACTTTGAAATGTGAAAGGCAGTGCTATGGAGCCACCAAAATATATTGGCTTATCAGAAGCCAGAGACGTTCTTGCCTCAATGGGTATAGAGCTCAATGAGCGGCAAATCAAACGGGCAGCGGAGCCCGATGCGACCGGAAAGCGCAAACTTCCATTCTTCGTGGACCCTATCGAAGGGAAACTGAAAATCGAACGCGGCACACTGGTGTCGATATATACGCAGTGCCGCGTTGAAGCTGAAAGAAACTCACATTTTAAACCAGGATCATTGTCGAATAAGTTTGACGGACACCGGTAGAAAGGCTATGACGAATCATGGCCGATATAAGAAAAAGAACCGGTAAAAAAGGAACGACCTACCAGGTCAGATACCCGGCCCCACACACAAAATCAGGCTACGCTTTCAAAACATTTGATACGCTTAAAGAAGCTCGCGAATTTCGTGAAAACTCGTCGGACTGGGAAAAAACCAACTCTAAATCAGGAATGACGGTGCCGGATGCGATAGATCAATGGTTGGAAATTTGTGCAACGGAAGGCCGTGGCGGAAGAGAGCCTGTAACGCGCTATACCTATCAAAACTACTGTTATCTCGCTGAGATAATGAAAGGGTTCGCATGGCCATGCGGATTGGTTGAACTCAAATCTACCGATGTGGTGGAGTTCCGATCATGGTTGCTCAGAACCCAAACAAGATATCTAGCCAGAAAGGTGCTCTCCTGCTTTCAATCCGTTCTTAACGAAATGAGCCTGCGTGGTTACATAGACAATAATGTGGCGGCAGGCGTATCGGTACAAAATGCGACGCGTTATAAGACACCGGTCGAAATCCCCACTACTAACGAAATTACTGAAATGCTCCAGACTGCCGACAGGCTGGCAAACTCAAAAAATGCTCAGGTGGCACAAACGTGGGAGCGCTACCGGCCAATGATTTATCTTGCAATTGATTCAGGGATGCGGCCACAGGAATACCTCGCTCTTGCCGGTGAAAACATCAAAGAAAACGGCATACAGGTTGAGCGCGCAATAGAGCGTTGCGGGAAGCTCTCAGTTCCTAAAACCCGTGCCTCAAGGAGATTTATAGACATCAGCCCAGATGTTCTGGATATGGTAAGGCATTATAGAGACCATCATGCCACACCCAATATGTACGACTTGGTATTTCCTACCAAGGGTGGAAAATGGCAGTGTATCAATAATTGGAGTAAGCGATGCTTTGGCGCATTAAGTATCGAAGCAGGGCTTATGATGACGATAGTTAAAAACGGAAAGACTGTTGAGCGTCCCAAATACAAGCCTTATTCACTTCGCCATTTCTACGCCTCTATGCTGATTGAGCAGCGATTAAATCTTAAACGCATTCAAACCTTGATGGGGCACAGCAATATCTCAACGACGTTCGATGTCTATGGCCACCTCATTGATAAGGTCGAGCAGGAACAGAATAGCGACCAGGGAATGCTCTCTCGTCTGTTAACCTGATTTTTCATGTGGCAAATCTGTGGCAAGTTCTCGTTAACCCGCAGAAATAAAGGGATTAAAAACTGTCTTTTAATCAGTAGGTCGAGGGTTCGAATCCCTCAGCGGTCACCACTTTATTTTCAATGACTTAGCGGAATAATACGTAAAGAAATGGCCCTTCGGGGCCATTTTTGCCACAACTTTTTGCCACACGCAAAACCGCCGGAATCCGCCATTCTCTGAATCGGTCTGAAATTCCTTGTGGCAAATTTGTGGCAAAAATAATTTAGGAGGGGAATGCCTTCCCCTCGATCCAACTGCCTTGACGGCAGTTTCCTCTACCCCTTCAAACGGGGAATCCCCGTAACGCCCCGGAAAAGCAAAAGAGTTCAAGGGCATTGCATCCCCTCAGAATCAAGAAAAATGACGGTTTCCGTCGTGGCCGCTATTCGCTACGACAGACCCTCCGCAATTTTTCTGGATTCTTTCACCCCCGCCTAGTCGGCCTAGTCGCCAAGGGTTCATGAGCAGCGCACCACGCGGTGCTTGATCAAAAACCCATAAAGGCGATTTAAAGGAGTAAAGACAATGAGCGATATCAATATCTATGTAGCAGACCTGGCGGCCTATAACGCGGGATACCTTCACGGTAAATGGATTGACGCTACTCTTGACCCTGAAGAAATCCAGGAAGAGATCAACAAAATACTGGCAAGCTCTCCGGTAGAGGATTCCGAAGAGTTCGCTATTCATGACTATGAAGGTTTTGAAGGGGCCAGCCTTTCAGAGTATGAAGGAATAGAGTCAGCCCATGAAAAAGCTTGTTTCATCGAAGAACACGGCAAGCTGGGCGCGGAAATCCTGAATTATTACGGCGATGATCTGGGCGATGCCGAAAAAGCACTCGAAGACCATTATTGCGGCTGCTATAAATCCCTGGCCGACTACGCTGAGGAACTGACCGAGCAAACCAGCGAGATTCCCGAAAATCTCGCGTACTACATCGACTATGAAAAAATGGGGCGTGACATGGAATATAGCGGCGATATCTTCACCATTGAAACCGCGTATGACGAAGTGCATATATTCTGGAGCCACTAACCAGAAATAGACCAGCATTCAAAATGATTATGGACTGCCCCTGTTAGCGGGGGCGGTCCAAAATTAAAATTTTCCGCGAAGATGGGGCCGTCGCGGAAAATTTGGCGCGCGTCGCCAGGTTTGACGCCGCGCGCTGACAATCCGGCATAGTAGCCGCCGGATTTATTTCTTGGTGATCCGATACGTAATTTCTTGGCGGATTGTTTTGCGAACCTCGACCATCTCAGGCTTATGCTCGATACGAAAAGACGCACTGATGCTAAGTGACTGCTGGCTTTGGTTCTGGCGCTGATGCCCGTTAATATGGTCAGAGGCTGATAATTCCCCCCTTGAGCCACAGCGTGGCACACATTCATGAATCCTCTTGCCATTGATTAGCGTAAGTTTTTTTCCGCCACAATAAAGCTCGCCGCAGTCATGACAAAAAACAGTTCCACCGTCATGGCCACACCAAGGACAGTAACGTCCATCATGGCAAAATTCGGTTTGATGGTAGGTTGTTAATCCCGCGCTTTTGTTTGAAAAACGACCTGCAAACAAACTCCGGGAATTTTCTTCTGTGGCAAACTCCTTGGTTACATCATCAACATAAAAACTAAGGAAGCCTGGAGCGCGCTTATATACGACAGTATAAGGCTTGTCATATTTATCACAGCGCATTGGTATCACCCTATATTCGGTATGACCGCTTGCCTGCTGTAAAGCCTGCATTGTGCTGTCAAAATCTCGGATTTCTTTGCTAGTAACAGGATCGGAATGCACGATATCTGTATTGTTGTTCCAAATTGTAAGTTTTTTCATGACCAGCCCTTCCTCTTCAAGATAACATCACGGGCCATATTGACCCTCTTTGCTTCGCGATCATCGCCGCCAGTTTTATCGGGATGACAACGTGCGATTGCTCTTTTGTAGCGTGCGTTCAGCTCAGCTTTGGTGAATGGCTCTGTAAGCCCTATGACATTAAGCGCGAACTGATAGGGATCAGAGCCATTTCCTCCCGGAGCACCAGAACCTCCGGGGTTGTTGTTCTCTTTTTGCCTGCGCCCATTGTTGCCTCCTGAGCCGTTCCCGTTACCCTCTGATCCAGGATATGGAGGATTTTCGCCACGCTGAAGCGCTTTCCAATACTTCATAAAGGCCCGAAATGAGCGGAAATCCTGCCGGTATTTTTCGTTATAGGCCTGCTTTAGCTGCACGCGCTCATGGCGGCGGCGATTGGTGCTTTGTGCAAAGGCAGCATAGAGATCGCCAATCACTTCAAAAATAAACCGCAAAGGCCATGTCAAAAAATCCCAGATCGCACGCGTGATCGTCGTTACGATGCTTATCACGCCATTCACCAACCATTGTGCTATTGTGATAAGCGCTGTCAGTAAAATTTCCAACTGGTAGAGCAGCCATTTACCTATCGCGACGGAAACCCGCCACAAGCCGTAACCGATCAGGAACAGGATGAAAAACGCCGCAGCGTTAATCGCTGCACCCACTATGACCAAGATCAAATGGCTCAACAGGGTTAAAGGGTTTTCCCATGAGTCAGCAATGGCAACCCAGGCTTCTAACTTATCCAGATAGCCAATAGCCTCGGCGACCCAGAAAGGGGTGTGCCAACAAATCGACACACCGATCAAAAACCCGACCACATAACCCCATTCTTTATGTTCATAATCTTCCACGGCAGCGTCCTCCTTGGGCCTACCCGACATCACCTGGACTATCGGTCCAGTCATCATCGGCGCTCATAGACAGCCCCTCGGCTAACCCAGCTTGACGATTCAACACTTCGTTACAGGCCTGTAACCGGCACAGAAGCGCTTCCGCATCTTGCTGCCCGTAAATGGTCAGAAGATCATTGCGCTGTCCCAAGTAAACGAATGAGAGATGCCAGGAATTAGCATAGATGGGCATCTTGGCAATCACGCGCCCTTTGCTAGCTTCTTGGCGGACAATCAGCTCATGTTTGCGCTGTTCCGCTATGGCGCTGTTATGTGGGGGTAAGGCGAAGCTATTGGGTATGGTGCGGTCGAATTTGCGGCTCCCGAACAGCCCTCCAACCTTGAGAGTGTCTTCAGTGAGCTCGAAACGAGTCGTGCGGCTGCACATAAAACGAGCGATGACAAACCACAACTGCCAAAGGACCCAGGGAGCAATGAGCGCTGCTAAGACCTCCCAGCCCGGCTCACTCACCATACGATCAACCAAAGCCACGAAGGCGAACATTAAGGCCCAAGCCGTGACATTGGCGGTGAAGCGCGCTACCTTAAAACGCCAGGGCGTCAGGTAGCGTGGGGTGACAATAAATGCGCGGCGGCCCTGATCATCGGTTACGATTTCGGTTTTTGGGGCTCCGTCAAACGGTGATATCTGTTTCATGATCCTGCCTCCTGATTATGTTAGGGACAGGTTAAAACCTTGGATTGAGAAACTTCCTCGCAGCTTCATCGCGCTCGGGATTTAGTGCTCTATGGCATATACAGACTGGCAGCTTTTGCGAATGCGCAATGCGCTTCGGGCCTATCACCGCTATGGCGGTTATTTTGATGGCGATGTTTACACCTGGATCGACGTTTCGGAGGCGATAGCCGAATATTGTGATGTCGAAGTACCTCAAGAGAGTTTGCGAAAATTTGTCGAAGGCGTAAAAAAGAAAGACGGAACAAGAAAATACTCGACACCCGAAGGTCCGCAAGACGAGCGTATTCACGCCATTTTTAAATTCGTCCAGGAAGAAGATTTGAACCTTCTGAATGAAGACGAACTTAAAGAAAGAACTTTCGGGCTGCAAGCGGCTAACCGGATGGTCGAATACCTCGAAGAGGATCAGCAATATACGCAGCTCGGGATTCCAGCGAACATTGCAGGACGGTATTACAACTGGCGCGAGGACGGCGACCAGGTGTGGTGCTCAGAACTAGCCATTGATCAGCCACTCGACAATCGCATTGCAATTGTTCACTTGCTCGAACGCAGTTATATGAAGGGAGAAGAGCCAAGCTTGGTTGACGTTGCCATTGGCGATATGTCACTCAATTACAAATCTCAAACGAGGCTTGATGGTTGGCTGGCCGTCTCGCCAGAAGAAAATATGATGTTCTTCTTAAAAGAAGTTAGTACCGGACTTAACCGGCACTATCTACTTCTTGATAGTACGCTGGGACTCAACGTTGAAAACAGCCCATTAGAGTTCAATTTGCTATTTTTCCATGCGCCTATGGAAGTGCAACATGCTCGCTCATTAGCAAGCTTTAAGGACCCTTCGCAAGAAAATCTGGAGAAGAGTCTTCACCGCTACGCCCGCGTCAAGAGGTGATATATGGCAGATTCTGACGATAAAAGAAACTTTACCGACAAACTCCTGTCTTCCGACACTAACGCGAAGCGCGTATCAGAAATAGAAGATCAGCTAGACGCTGATACCAAGGAAGCTTACCGGCTGCGACATCTCGCCGACCTTCAGCCAATGGGGATGGTATCAACTGGTGGTTACCAGGCCGGTAATGATAGCGCTCGTGGCAACGGCATGGAGATATTACTGGCTCGACGATTTTTCGCTGCGGTTGAGCGTGGCGATGCCATCACGGTCTTGGCCTATATTCGCATCGGGTATGACATAAACATAAGACGAGAGCGGCTTGATGATACAGCCCTGCATATTGCCGCCGCCCGCGACGCTAAAGATGTTCTCAAGCTGCTGATAGAATCCCGTCAATGTGATTTTCTCATGCGGGATAATCGCGGACGGCTCGCTTCGGAAATGGCCTATCTTTTTGGTGGCAATCCCGCCGTCGCGCGACTGCTTGGGAATAAAGAGCGTAAGCAGGGCAAGGTTCAGGGCGTTTCTGTTACACGCCGGTCAATGGTTTAGTTCGATCTTTTTCATTTTTAATCTTTACATTATTTTTCTAGTCTTTTATTGAAGATGATCTTGAAAAATAAATGTAAAGGTATTTTGAATGAGGAAGCTCGTCTCATCTGTTTGTTTGTCTTCTATCTTGTTTGTTTCGGCCTGCGGAGGTAGAACGCCAAATCCAGTTATGATCACCCAGTACGGCGATCAAAATAAATCCTGTGAGGCTCTGGAATTTGAAATGTCCACTGTCCAGAATGAAATTGCTCATCTTCTACCGAATACTGATAAAACTGGTAAAAACGTTGCGCTCGGCGTCGCGGGTTGGTTTTTATTAGTTCCTTGGTTCTTTATGGATTTTAAAAATGCTGAGCAAACAGAATATGAGGCATACCGTCAGAGATATAATTATTTGGCAACATTGGCTATGTCAAAAAACTGTGGGGTGAAGCCGCAGAATTATCCATCTGTGCAGGAAATGAAAGCAGAATATGAAAAAATGAACGCGCAGAATAAAGAAATCAGTAGCGAAGGTAATGAGTAAACTGGAAACCTATCGCCCAGATATTATTATGGATTTGTAGGTTCTTGCGCTAATGATGAAATCACCAATTTAGCGAAAAATAGGCGCATTAGATATGGGGAAAAATCATTATCTTGGTGGTAGCACTATTTTACATTGCTCGCCAAAAATTGGAGTTAAGAATTCTTCCGAGCGGTTATCCAGAAAAATAAAGGCTATGCATGGCAAGGGAAGGACACAAGATTATCTTGATGAAGTTGGAAGCAAAGAGAAAGAGCTAAGAAAAATCAGGAGAGATTTGAAAACTATTCGAGTTTCTTCTCAGGATAAAAATGATATAGGTATGTATTCTTCTGGATGGAAGAATTTTTTAGCAAGTATCAAAGGTCAGTTTGACCGGTCTAAAGACGCAGGATTAACCAGGGCCGATGATGTAGCTAAGTTCTGGAATGAAACGGGCTTCAAAACAGCCTCTGGCGAAAAGTGGACTCCCCGCTTGGTGAATATAGCCAAAGACAAGATTGGTATAAAACACGGATCAAAAATCATTTGGTAACAAATTCTCCGCTTTTTCGTTAAGTTATCTCGGATGTTCGGCCAGACCAGAAAATAGTTCCGCAAACGGCCCGTTCTGGTCGAAATACTCCACCCGCTGCAAAATCATTGGATGGTAGCCCGCCCAGATCACGAGCTGACGTTTCTTGCCATCCGAGCGCGCAAAGAATCGAGTGACCTCTTCCGGGGTCATGAGATCATGAAGCTCCAATGTTTCCGATTTTCCGGTCATTCCCTGGCGGGCCTGATCCTGCCCGACCTCACCGCCACGAATTGCGTTGATCTGAGTTTTGCCGAGCCGCTTGGATATATATTCCGTAGTGGCGAGGTCATTGTTCCCGAAAAATTGCATGATCCCGGCATTGGCTGCAAAGCTTTCCCATCTTTCCTTATATAGGGTGGTTCCTTGTCCCCAGTCCTGCAAGATTAACCATAGCTTCACCCCAAAAGAGGCGATCTGACCGGCGGCGTTTTCAAGCTGGCTCATGTGACCCAGCACCGGAAATTCATCCAGCACCACCAGCACCGGATTTTTGGGTGCCGCTTTTTCACGCTCCATCGCATCAAGGAGCTGATTGATGAAGATACGAAGCCAGCGATTGCACAGCCCCATGCGACTGGCTGGCAGGCAAAGGTAAATAGTAACGCCGCCATCCTCTCGCTTCAGATCGGCGAGATCAAAATCGTGGCCGGAAAGTACCCGGCGCATTGCCGTATATTCCAGTATCTTGGTATGGCGGCGAACGGTGGAAAGGACGCTCGCGCGCTCATTCTCTCCCTTATCAAAGAAATCGAACGCTGCGCCCTCAATAGCGTCTGCAACATCGGTATAGCCGCATCCTTGCCCAAGCCAGTCAGCGTTTGCCAGCATCTCGGCTTTTAGCGTGAAATCGCCATTGTCATCGTCGCCCTGCCAATCCATTGCACGCCGGAGCAGGCTACGAACGGTGATCAAATTTCGTTCACCTTCATACTGCGCCGCCGTAGCCACATGCAAAATGATGCCCTCTATAAAATTGCGGGCGCTTTCATCCCAGTGGGGGTCTTTGCCTGCGGCAATCACCATCGCGTCCCCAATTAAGGCCGCATCTTCAATAATGGTGGGGCTGTTAAGGCTTAGCGCAGCCATCGGATTAAATATCGCCCGATGCTCCGCCGCGAAGCCGGTTGTTTGCTCGAAGGGATCAAGCACATAGACTTTTTGGCCGAGGGCCGCCCGCCGGGCCGCAGTCAGGCTCGCAAGCTCGCCTTTCGGATCGGTTGCTAAAATGCTGCCGGGGTAAAAGCACATATTGCCAATAACGGCGACAGATTTACCGGCGCGGCTACCGGCGACGGTCAATATATGACGGTTGTCTTCAATGCCCACGAGTTTATTGCCAATGGCACCCACGAGGATTTTTCCGTAAGGGGCTTCGGGATCATAGGCCAGCGCCGCGCTTTGCTGTATAGAGGCACTGGTTTGCCAGCGAGCCTGCGGGGCACTTTGCTGCTTCAGCGAGCGGGTTGATACACCACGCGGAATGTCGCCAAGAAGTACATCACTGTCTTTGCTGCTCATTTCAAATATTGTCCTGCCAATTCCGATAGCAGGGATTATCACGCGCCATGAAAATGGCGAGCCTCGCGGCATCATCGTGGCTCGTGATTT
Source organism: Spongiibacteraceae bacterium (assembly GCA_002710725.1). Lineage (GTDB taxonomy): Bacteria > Pseudomonadota > Gammaproteobacteria > Pseudomonadales > Spongiibacteraceae > Litorivivens. Next base: position 25,537 of record PAKT01000095.1, on the reverse strand, counting down.
TGGAAGGTACTTTAGCAATGCTCTTCATTCACATTTTATGTTTGATGCGTTCTTTTTCACATGCTAAGTAATAAATTTAAGTTGGTTGAAACTACAAAATCTATAAATTGGACGCTGAATATGGCTAAGAAAAATGACTCGTATCTCGGAGGATCGACAATTCTGGCTCCCTACCGAAAGTCTCGTGAAGCTGGGTGGCAGCCGCAATCTGTAACCATCGAGAAATCACGAACCGAAATAGAAGAAATTGAAATATCGAGTAAAAAGAGAGACAAAAAATGGCTCGGTTACTTAGAAGATGTTATTAAGTCCGAGTTAAAGGGCTGTGTGCCACCCCCTCCACCGAAAGGGCTTAAGTTTATTAAAGCCCCCTTGGATTGGGCCCATTCACAGCAGAGATATGAAAACCTTAAATCATCATTAAAAGCTGAGTTGAATTAAAATATCGATACTCGCAACCAAAATCGCGAAATCCAGACACCGGCACTCATCGCCTACCACGTTACAGAGCGCGGAGAGCAATCCTACTGGACCCGGATTGGGGCCGCCTGGGGGCATGAAGATGCCAAAGGGATGACCGTTCAGCTCGACCTGATTCCCGCAAATGGTGGCCGCATCGTTCTTCGTGAAGCCGGGCAAGAGCCTGAAAATAACGAAGGCTAAACACCACCAAATTCTTACCCACAATTAAAGCGGGGGCGCGACAGCGTTCCCGCTTTTCGTTTGTTCACATCCTGATAGAGTCAGAACCAGCCCGTTCTGGCCCGCCGGTTCCCCAAAGGAAGCGGCGACCTGAAACGATCCGTATCGACCCGAATAAACCCGAAAACCATAGGAAAACGGCGGTTTTTGGCGCTTTGTTAAGATTATGGTAACGACCTCTTCCGTAGACTCGAAGGAGAGCAGGAGGAAGGCATTAAGATGGAACACAAGGTGTGCGTGGTAATACCACGCCCACCTTGGAGGGGGACTTCCCATCCCCCGTTGACACCCCCTCGGAATCCCTAAGCTTGTCGATCCTTTGGGAATCGACGCGCCAAGGGATTGTGTCAGCCAGATCGGTATCGAACCTCTCTGGCTGAGGTAAACGTTTCGCCGTTTCATCACGAGCAGGGGAGACTTCGCTCTCCCCGGCGGCCCCATCGACCAAAGGGCAGTGTGCGCCCCTTGGAACCCTCCACAAGGCGTGTGCCGCCTTGACCTGCATTCAGGGGAATTCGCCTCCCCTGAAAACCCTGGACCAACCCTGCCGCAGGTTTGGATGCCACGATGACGCCGCGAGGCTCGGCTCAGAAAAGCCTCAGTAAGCTGGGAGGCATGGAAAAGCAAAATGACCAAAAGCGCAGAGGACCGATATCCTACCGCCCGCCCGTAGAGCTGGAAGCCGAATTTTGGTTGCGGGTCGAGCGGTCAGGGCTCTCGAAAAATGCCTTTATCACACAGGCAATTTTCGGCAAGGAACCTGCACGCGCAGCCAGAAAGCCTGTCATCGAAAAGCAGGTTATCGGTCATCTTTTGGCACAGACAGCCCGCCTCCATGACGATTTGCGCGAGATAGCCTTGGTGGCTGGAAATGACGCAAATGTTGCTTTGCAGCTTGAGCAAATTCTCACAGAATTGGTCACGATCCGTAATGGCTGCTTCAAAGCAATGGGCAGGCAGTCATGATTCCCTTTGCCTCCCAGCGCGGTGGTGGCGGTGATCTGGCCACCCACCTGCAAAATGAGGCGGATAATGAGCAGGTGGAAATTGCCCATATCCGTGGAGCCGTTGCCGACGATCTTCACGGCGCTTTTGCCGAGTGGGAGTTACAGGCCCACTGTCTCACTAAATGCCAGAAATACCTATATAGCCTGTCAATCAATCCCTGGACCAAGGTCAACGGCCAGATGAGCCGTGATCAATATATGGACTATATAGACCGGGTTGAACAAAAGCTTGGGCTGGAAGATCAGCCCCGTGCTGTCGTCTTCCATATAAAGGAAGGACGCGAGCACGCCCACGTCGTCTGGTCGCGGATTGATGCCGAGCAAGGCAAAGCCGTCCAGCTCAGTTTTGATCGTGAAAAGCTCATGAAGGTGACGCGGGAGTTTGCCCGCGATCACGACCTAATCCTGCCGGATGGTTACGAGCCTGATCAAAAGGAAAAGAACAAACAGAACTCGCTTTACGACCAGCACCAGCAAAACCAGACGGGCCGCACCAAAGAAGAACGGATGGCCGAGATCACTAAAGCCTGGCACAGGGCTGACAGCGCCAAAGGCTTCGTGAATGCCCTTGCCGATATGGGCTATATCCTGGCGCAAGGCGACCGGCCCTATGTGGTGGTTGATCTTCATGGGCACACAAGTGCGCTTCCCCGCATGATCGATGACAAGTCGGTCCGGGCAAAAGATGTTGCTGCCTTCCTGAAGAACGATTATCCGACCGAGCTTTTGCCGACCGTTGACGAGGCGCGGCAGATAGCCGCCAAGCAGCGGGAGCAGTTCAAACAGCACAATGATCTTGAGCAATGGGCCAAGAAATACGAAACCCTCAAAAAGGATCAGCTTGAACGGCGCAAACCGTTGGAGGCCGAGCGTCCGAAGCTGGCCGAGCGAATAACAAAGGAAAAGGCAGCGCTCATCCAGAAGCAGGATGCCGAAGGCAAATGGCTTGAGCAAAAAATAGCCAGCGAAGAGCAGGCAATCACTGATAAGCGGGCGCGGTTCAATCCGCAGGGGCTCGCCTTATTTCTGGGCCGCGTGACCGGTGTCGAATTTGCCCGCAAAAAGCTTCACGAATATCAGGACAAAAGGCGCCATGCCGAGCAGGCGAACGAATTCGAAGCGCTGGCGAATGCCCAGCGGCAAGAAACGAAATTGCAGGACCGCGTCCATCAAGCGATGGAGCACGACCTGGATCGTCGCCTGCAAAATCTGAACAAGATCGACGCGAGGGAGCTCGCTGCCCTTGATGCAAACTTCAAGCGCGAGCAAAGCCGCGATATCCAGAAGCAGTTTGAACGTAGTGAAGCCGTAAATCTCCGTGAGCATTTCCGGGATGCGTCTGGGCAGGTGCGAGGTTCCCGCGAGGGAGCCCAGGGGGGCGCGAATGATATACCTAACCTTGCGGCTGACTTTGATAAGGCCGCCGGATCAGCCGAGAAGGGCCGACAGGAAAGCGGCGAAGGCAAAAAGGATATTCCAAACCTGACCGCTGAATTCGACAAAGCCTCCGGTGCTGATCAGGACGATGGTGATACTGGCGGCGATGATGATAATGGCCCAAGCCATGACAATAACCGAAACTCTCGACCTCGCCGGTCAAGACGGCCACGCCGAGGCAGAGATCGGGGTAGATAGAGGAGATTAAAATGTCAGATCAACATACAATTTACGTGAATGCCGATATCTATGATGCCGCAATGCGGCTACTCAGTCGTGAGCAAGCGGTCAATGGTGATGGCTCAGCCATTCAGTACGCAGATCAACTGATCTTGGCCCACTCCGTCGCCGGGCTGGAAGAAGCAGAAATGTTCTGGGTAAATGTATGGCGTTACCTGATGGAATATGAGGTGGCTCAATATCCGTTCAGTGTTTGCATTTCCAAGCCTGATGAAACAGGAGATATATGATGAAACGCACCTATATAGCGCTAATTCGCAAAGAGGCCGGAACAGAGTATTGGATCGATATACCTGATATCCCAGGGTGCGTATCATCCGGTAAGACCATCGAAGAAGCGCGTGCGAGTTTTGCCGAAGCCATCGATTTTCATGTTGAGGGTATGTTGCTGGAAGGAGAAACAATCGATGAGCCACGAGGGCTTAATGAAGTGCTTGTATCGGAAAAAGATAGCTTCGCCGATCACTATGAGGTCGAGATCGACCTGACTCAGCACTAGCCAGAGAAATTCTTGCGTTCCTTGGCTACACATAATTCTTTCGTAGCCATTCCTCCAGCTTTCTAGTCGCCATGACATCATCTCGGTTATAGCCAAGAATTTCCGATTTTAAGAGGGATTTCTTGGTTATATCGGTTTCTGCAATGAAGCGGTTGAATTGAACGACAGACCACTGCGACCCGGAACTATCATCCTCCCACTGAAAATTGACCAAATCCTTGTGTTTGCAAATGTCCTTGAGACCATAGCCCTGCAAAGGAAGTACGAGGCTATCCAATACCGGCTTTTGCATATCGAAAAGCGGGCTATCATCACCCAGCAGGTAAAGGACAGTATCATTGTCTTCCATGCCATACCGCTTTGCGTAGGCCCTAATCGTTGTTCGTTCATGGGCTGAGTAATGAGCCAGAATCAAGTTGGGGTATTTGGCACGGTAATTTTCTACCTGATGAAGAAAGGCCTGCCACCCTTCGTAATCTTGATTGGCCTCGTCAGTCCAAACGTACTCAAACGCATCATGGCCGTAATCCGGCACTAAGAAGCCCCAGAGATAGACATGCTTTTCACCAGTGCCCGTCAGCGGGTTGTCTTCAATGTCAAAATGAACCCACTGACCATCCGGCAGAGATACGGGCGCAATTTGGTGAACCTCACCGCTAAAGTAAGACTGGGCTTGAAAGACCGCGCGCTGCTTATTCTCAAATCCGTTCAAATACGGAATATCGGGAAGGTTTGCCGGATCAGCCGCCGCCAATTCGCTTATCGTCGAAATACCAGCCGCTTCTAATCCGTCTGCCGCGCGGCCCTGAATGCCATAGAGAAGTGAAAGCTCCTCCTTGGCCTCAAAGGCTGGCTTGCAATGGGAATAATAGGAACAGGCTTTGCACTTGCTATGGCTATATCGAACCAATGGTTCCTCATCGGTAGCCAGCAATGAGCGCATTTCAGAGATAAACTGGTTCGTGATGGGATTAGCCTCATCCCCGATAAAATCTCTTGTTCCATCGCCGAGAAACGTAATGGCAGGTAATGTGCTGCCGAGCATCCGTCGGTAAAAGCCAAGCTGGACCTGAATTTCCTTCTTATCGGCGCTAAGCGCCAACTTGGCGTCGGCTGGCTGATATTCGCCATTTTCGTGACGTATGAGGAAGTCAGGGTAGCCGACAAAGCCTTCGCTTTCGTCTAGTAGCTGCGCTTGATAGATAATATCGACACCCTCTGCCATAAGACGCCGCGTGTCTTCTGGGCTGGTGGCGGTATGAACCTCATTTCCTGCCCGGAGATCAGCGAGAATGTGTTGCTCATGTTCAAGGCCAAGCTCTATCACTAGCTTTTCAAACGCATCTTCGACGGGTGCCAGCTCCAAGTCGCCCTTGTTATCCAGCCATACCCGCCGGGCACACAGGCTCCAGGCCTTTGCATCACTAGGCTTAATATATGGACGCTTGAGGTTGTTATTCATAACTCGTTGTCGCTGTTAGCTTTTCTGTAATCCAATGTACCTAAAAGTCTGTGGATGACAAGCCCTGTCGGCGGTTGTTCTTTCCTCGATTTTCCCATATTCTCCTTTTAGTTCTAAAGGTGTTCTGCGCTATGACTGATCAAATTTTGACCTTAAAAGAGGTCGCTGCTTACCTGAAGCTAGCAGAGAAAACTGCCTATAAGCTGGCAGCCGAGGGTAAGCTTCCCGGATTCAAAGTGGGAGGGAGCTGGCGGTTTCGGACAGAAGACATAGAACAATGGATCAATAAAAGTATAAAGGAAGGGGCTGAAACTCCATGACTATTTGGGTAGCAAGAGCGGGACGGTATGGAGAGCGAGAAAACCAGGCACTAGATGAAGGCCGCTGCTTTATTGGCTGGGGTGAAATAGAAGACTTGACCCAATTCAGTAGTAAAGAGGAAATTCAAGAACGTATCGAGCAAGCAGACCCAGAGATAAAAACCAAAACCGCTTTTAATCACGCGGGGCAGCTATTCAATTTTGCAAATTCTTTACAGGTCGGCGACCTCTTTGCGCTTCCCTTGAAGAGCCGTCCTGCAATAGCGTTAGGGCACGTAGCAGGGCCGTACGAATATCTTCCCGACAATCCAGACGGAGCTCGGCATAGCCGTAAAATTAAGTGGATAGGCGAGCCTATTCCTCGTAGTAAATTTGATCAAGATTTACTTTATTCATTTGGTTCAGCACTAACAGTCTTTCGAGTCGAGAAAAATAATGCTGAAAAAAGAGTAAAAGCTATTCTTGCGGGCCGCTCTTCTAAAATCCCAGTCTCTACCGAAAAATCAGCGGAAATTGACACTACCCCGTCGGAAAGTGAATCTCTGGATATTGCAGAAATTGCAAAGCAGCAGATTAGCGATCATATCGGCAGAAAATTCAAAGGCCACAGAATGGAGGAGCTTGTGGCTGAAGTTCTCAAAGCCCAAGGCTATGAGGTTCAAGTTAATAAGCGGAAAGGAGCCGATGGCGGCGCTGACATTCTCGCTGGTAGAGGGCCAATGGGATTCGACGAACCTAGACTTTGTGTACAAGTTAAGTCAAGCGATGATGCTACTGGCTCGAAAGACTACGACGAATTAAAGGGCGTAATGCAAAAATTTGGTGCGAAACATGGCCTATTTGTTTCGTGGGGCGGATTCAAAAGTACCGTAATTGAAGAGGCGCGACGTGACTTTTTTAATATCCGTTTATGGAATTCTGATGACTTGGTTGCCGCCATACAGGGTGACTACGAAACTCTACCTAAAGAGCTTCGCGCTGAGATACCCCTACAGCAAATTTGGGTAATGATGGATGATGAATAAGGGTTAAAGTCTAAGTGAACGCAGTAGAAATAGAACAGGCTATAACTGAATTAGCAGAGCAACCTTTCAACGGAGAGGAATTTCCGTTCGACTTCTTGAGGGCGTTTGGTAACAAAGAGACTACGATTAAGCGCCTGCAATCTGGTAATTCGAATTCCTCCGACCAGGGCGGTGTACTGCAAAGAAACCACATCCATATCAAAGTCTGTGAAGAAGGTTCCGTAGCTCAAACCCTTGAGGCTTTGAAGTCGAGCCCTGCCACCACAAAAGCAAAGGCAAAATTTGTACTGGCTACTGACGGCATTCAGCTTGAAGCAGAAGACCTGAATTCAGGTGAAACTGTCGCTTGTGAATATAAAGACTTTCCCGACCACTTCGGGTTCTTCCTTGCGCTCGCCGGAATAACTACGGTAAAGCAAATTCGTGAAAGTTCCTTTGATATTAAGGCAACAGGCCGCCTTAATCGGCTGTATATCGAGCTTTTGAAGGACAACCCAGAATGGAGCACAGCAGAGCGCAGGCCGGACATGAACCATTTCATGGCGCGCCTGATCTTCTGCTTCTTTGCCGAAGATACCGATATTTTTCACGGGGATGACCTATTCACATCCACTATCGACCAAATGAGCGCGCGCGATGCATCAGACACTGATCATGTGATAAGCGAAATCTTCCGCGCCATGAATACGAAAACGGCAGAGCGGGAAAAGGCCAATATCCCGCGCTGGGCAAATAGCTTTCCTTACGTGAATGGCGGGCTGTTTTCAGGCAGCACTGAAACACCGAAATTCAGCAAGATTGCTCGATCCTATTTGCTCCATATCGGCAAGCTGGACTGGAAAAAAATCAATCCCGATATCTTTGGATCGATGATCCAGGCAGTTGCCGATGATGAAGAACGGGGACACTTGGGTATGCACTACACCAGCGTGCCTAATATCTTGAAAGTCCTAAACCCGCTATTTTTGGATGGCTTGCGTGAGCAACTTGAGAGTGTGGTAGATAGCCCGCAAAAGCTTCTCAATCTGCGCAAGCGTATTGCGAAAATCCGGGTCTTTGATCCCGCGTGTGGCTCAGGAAATTTTCTTGTAATCGCCTATAAAGAAATGCGAGCGATAGAGGCCGAGATTAACCGTCTACGGGGTGAAAGTGATCGGCGCACTGATATACCGTTAACAAATTTCAGAGGTATTGAGGTCCGAGACTTCCCCGCTGAAATAGCCCGCCTCGCCCTCATCATTGCTGAGTATCAATGCGATGTAATGTATCGCGGTCAGAAGGAAGCCCTAGCGGAATTCTTGCCCCTTGACACACAAAATTGGATTACTTGTGCCAATGCACTACGAGTTGATTGGCTTTCTATTTGCCCGCCTACTGGCACCGGAGTAAAGCATTATTCAGATGATTTGTTCCATTCTCCTATTGATCAGGCCGAAATCGACTTTGAGAACGAAGGTGGTGAAACCTATATCTGCGGGAATCCGCCATACAAAGGGCGAAATAAAAAAGGGCCGGAAGAAAAAAGTGATACAGAGCAGGTTTTTGGGCGTTATCCAGGGTCTTATGCGTCTCTAGATTATGTTTCGAATTGGTTTGTAAAGGCTTGTGAATATTTTAGAAACACTGATGGAGAAGCCGCGTTCGTGGCTACTAATTCAATATGTCAAGGTGAACAGGTGGCCTTACTCTGGCCGATCATTTTCAATGAGGGATTTAGTATTTCGTTCGCTCACTCTTCATTTAAATGGTCTAACCTGGCATCCGATAAGGCTGGAGTTACTGTAGTAATCGTTGGAATCTCAAATTCTCACTATGACGCAAGGTTGTACTCAGAATCGGAAGTCCGTCAGGTTAAGGAAATTGGACCTTACTTGATTCCTAATTCTTCGGTTGTTGTTAAAAAGACGAATTCGCCTATTTCTGAAGTAGATGATATGTACCTCGGTAATATGGCTAAAGACGGAGGTAACTTAATCATGAGCGCCTCTGAGGGGAGAGAGTTAATTTCTCAAGATGTTAATCCAACGTTTGTTCGCCAATTCTTCGGGTCAGACGAGCTAATTAACTCGAAGCCTAGAGCTTGTCTTTGGATAACAGAACACAATTGTGAAGAAGCGCTTTCAAATCCATTAATTAAATCTCGAGTGGATAAAGTCAAATTATTTCGAGCTGATAGCAAGGCTGCCTCAACCAGAGCTCACGCGAAAACCCCATATCGTTTCGTCCAATTATCTGCTAAAGGTGGTGACAAAGCAGTTATTATCCCTCGGGTTTCATCCGAGAATCGATCTTATTTACCAGTAGATTACTTCCAGTCAGGGCCTGTAATAGGAGATAAGTGCTACGCTATTTATGATTGCGAACTTTGGAACCTCTCTATAATCGCATCGACCATGCATATAGTTTGGATTGGGACTGTTTGCTCTCGATTGGAGATGCGATTTTCATACGGGAACACTCTTGGCTGGAATACCTTCCCCTTGCCAAGCCTTACAGAAAAGAATAAACAAGACCTAACTCGTTGCGCTGAGGATATTCTTTTGGCCCGCGAAGCACATTTTCCAGACACCATCGCCGACCTATATGACCCGGAAAATATGCCGGACAATTTGCGTCGGGCACACGATAGAAACGATGAAGTGTTAGAGCGAATCTATATTGGTCGTCGATTCAAAAATGACACTGAGCGGCTTGAAAAATTGTTTGAGCTCTATACAAAGATGACCTCGCAAGGTGCATCTGCAACTAAGAAGAAAGCGAACTAATCATGACTGAGCAAAAACATATCCCATCTGTTTCGGTAGCGTATGCGCGTAATGGCAGCTCCAAAAAGTCAAATGAGCTTGGTATGCGTGTCATGCAAGAAAGAGCCTATGAACGTCGGGGCGAGCAGTATTTGCTTATTAAATCTCCGCCTGCTTCAGGGAAGAGCCGCGCGCTGATGTTTGTTGCGCTCGATAAGCTGAATAATCAGGGCTTAAAACAAGCGATCATTGTGGTTCCTGAAAAATCTATCGGGTCGAGCTTTAGCAACGAACCACTAAGTAAGTTTGGTTTCTATTGGGATTGGTCAGTAGAGCCAAAATGGAATCTGTGCAATGCCCCAGGTGAAGAAGGCGGAAAGGTAAATTCGGTCAAAGCTTTCCTTGATAGCAGCGACAAGGTGCTCGTCTGTACCCACTCAACATTCCGCTTCGCTGTTGATCGATTTGGTGCAGAAGCTTTTGATGATCGCCTGATTGCTATAGATGAGTTTCACCATGTAAGCGCAAATCCCGACAATAAGCTGGGCGCTCATTTAGGCGAATTTATCTCTCGCGATAAAGTCCATATCGTTGCAATGACCGGTTCGTATTTTAGAGGCGATGCAGTACCTGTAATGGCCGCCGAAGATGAATCTCGATTTGCTACGGTTACCTACACCTACTACGAACAACTAAATGGCTATGAGCACCTGAAAACGCTTGATATTGGCTACTACTTCTACTCCGGCTCTTATGTCGATGAAATTCTAAGCGTGCTAAATCCTGCCGAGAAGACCATTGTCCATATTCCAAACGTCAATTCACGAGAAAGCACGAAAGATAAGATAAAAGAAGTTGAGCACATTATTGAGGAACTTGGTTCGTGGAAGGGTACTGATCCCGCTACGGGCTTTCACCTTGTAGAGACAAAAGATGGCCGGACTCTGCGAATTGCTGATTTGGTTGAGGATGACGCAAACAAGCGCGATAAGGTATCGACTGCGCTGAAAGACCCCACGCAGAAAGACAATCGTGATTATGTCGATATCATTATTGCACTTGGCATGGCTAAAGAGGGTTTCGACTGGATATGGTGTGAACACGCACTGACAGTTGGCTATCGCTCTAGTCTTACCGAAATTATCCAGATCATTGGACGAGCAACCCGCGATGCGCCTGGTAAAGAGCGAGCCCGCTTCACAAACTTAATTGCCGAGCCTGATGCTTCAGAAGAAGCGGTAACCGAAGCTGTAAACGATACGCTCAAGGCGATAGCCGCGAGTTTGCTGATGGAACAGGTGTTAGCCCCGAGATTTAACTTTACCCCCAAAGCGAAGGCAAGTGGCCCCACCGATGGATTTGATTATGGAGAAGGCGGTTACAACGCCGACAAAACGAATGTTGGGTTCTGTCAGGAAACCGGCCAGTTTGAAATTGAGATCAACGGCCTGATTGAGCCTAAAAGCCCAGATGCCCAGCGCATATGCCGCGAAGACCTGAATGAGGTGATCACTTCATTTGTCCAGGACAAGACAGCCTTAGAGCGCGGTATCTTTGATGAAGAAATGATCCCGGAAGAATTGACCCAGGTGAGAATGGGAAAAATCATTAAGGACAAATATCCAGACTTAGATGAAGAAGATCAAGAAGCAGTAAGGCAGCACGCCATAGCGGCACTAAACCTCGTCCAGGCAGCAGACCGTGTTATCAAAGAAGGCGGCCTTGAGACTGAGGGCGGAAGTGGTGGCACCGCACTAATAGATGGCGTCAGAAAATTTACTATGGATGTACGCGATCTCGATATCGATTTGATCGATCACATTAACCCGTTTGGTGAGGCCTACGCCATTCTTGCAAAGGCCATGAGTGAAGAAAGCCTAAAACAGGTGGCCGCAGTCATTGCCGGACGGCGGGTAAACTTAACCATTGAAGAAGCACGGGAGCTAGCTAAACGAGCCTTAAAGTTCAAACAGGAGCGTGGCCGCTTGCCAGAGATTACCGCTGCTGACCCTTGGGAGAGAAGGATGGCGGAAGGCGTGGCTTTCCTACAGAAGAAGACAGCGGAGGCCAAGAATGGCTGAGCTATCTGATCAGGAGCTACTGGATGCGCTAGGGGTAGAAGCAACGCCCCAAAAAAAAGCAGCGCGTACACCGCGCGAGGAAAGAATAATTGCGGGCTTCGAGGAAATTCAGCGCTTCGTAGAAGAAAATGGGCGATCTCCCGCTCATGGTGAAGAAAAGGATATCTTCGAGCGACTATATGCCGTTCGCCTCGACAGGATTAGAGAACAGACAGAATGCCGGGATTTGGTGTCTGAAATTGATCATCAAAACCTCCTTGGCGAACCGTCGGCTGCCACGTATTCCTCGCAGGAGGATATTGGCGACGAAGAGCTGCTTGCCGAATTAGGCGTAGATAAGGCCAATAGCGGACTCACAGAGCTCAAACACGTCCGATCAAGCGCAGAAAAGCGTGCTGCGGAAGAAATAGCGAACCGCACCGTTTGCGAGGATTTCGAAAAATTCAAACCATTGTTCGACGCTGTAAAACAAGAGCTTGATTCAGGGGTGCGTGAAACTAAGAAATTTCGCAAAGATGCTGGCTTTCTCAAAACAGATATCAGGAAAGGAGAGTTCTTCATTCTTGGTGGACAGACCGCCTATATCGCGGAAGTTGGCGAGAATTTTACCGCTCCAAATGGGGAGACTGACGCACGTTTGCGCGTAATCTATTCCAACGGCACAGAAAGTGACCTGTTATTGCGGTCAATGCAACGGGCTCTGTATAAAGACGAGGCTAGCCGCATAATTACCGACCCTAATGCCGGTCCGCTTTTCGCTGGTGAAGCCTCAGAAGACGACCAACAAAGCGGGACGATATATGTACTGCGCAGCAAGTCCGATCATCCTACCGTGGCCGCTAATCGAGATTTAATTCATAAGATTGGCGTAACCGGCGGTGACGTAAGCCGAAGAATAGCTAATTCAAAGAACGATGCCACTTATCTTCTTGCTGATGTTGAGGTGGTGGCTACCTACGATCTTTACAACATAAACCGTAGCAAACTTGAAAAGTTAATCCATAGATTTTTCGACGCGGCACGTCTGGAAATAGATATTAAAGACCGGTTTGGGAAACCGGTTGTACCGCGAGAGTGGTTTTTGGTGCCGTTGTTCATCGTTGATGAAGCAGTCCAGAAGATTAAGAGCGGAGAAATCGAAAACTATAAGTACGATGTGAAAAGCGCGAGCTTGCAATCTCTCTCGGATAAGCCTGGCGAGGGAGCGAAAAGTGCTTGATCAATCATTTTCAGCTTCCAATTTTAGAAAGATATTCGATTTAGAAAATAGAAAAGGCAATTATCTCGAAGGAAGGTTTTTTCCCGATATTGCTGATAAAAGTAAAGAGATACAATCTCGCTCAAAAAAATTGCGAGAGCTACGGAAAATACATGCTGCCGTTCAGTCAGATGATTCTGAGAACGAGGTTAATTCTGCTTACAATGAACTGAAGGAATTAAAAGAAGAACGGGATACTCTGATCGACGCTGAACTCACTAAAGTCAGCGAGAAAATTAGGGAAAAAAGCTTTTCTTTGAATATACAGAAGGGTGCCTCCATTGGAGGAAAGCCTGTCTACACAACCGATAATACAGCCGAAAGCTTTTTTGCTCTTAAGCAAATCCAGCACAATTTTCGGCGATTGTATAAGGTTAAACAGGCAAATAGGCATCAAATAGTTTGCCAAGTCCGTGAATTATTAGGCGATAGCTTTCCTAAATATGTAATCCGCACTGATATCTCATCCTTTTATGAGAGCATTCCTACGGACAAGTTGCTGAAAAAGTTACGTGATGACTCTCTTCTTTCTGTTGATTCCAGGCGAATTGTTCAAAAGATAATATTTGAATATTGTCGGCTTTCGGGAAGCTCATTGGGAATCCCGAGGGGGATTGGTATCAGCGCATATCTTGCAGAGCTCTATATGCGCGAAATAGATGAGACAATAATAAAACCTCCAGCAGTTATCTACTATTCCAGATATGTGGACGATATGCTAATTGTTTTCTGCCCAGAGCCTAACCAAAATGGTTTCGAGTTGGCAAAAACGATATTGACGTGCTTCAGAAAGCATGGATTAAAGAGGAATAGCAGCAAAACAGATATAAAAAAAGTACCAGACTCATCGATTCCTCAAAATACTATCGAATATTTGGGTTATAAAATTACTTTTTCCTCTGGTAAGGAAAAGCACCCCGTGCCAGCCAAACTGGCAATGACTGATGCGAAGTTAGATAGATACAAAAGGCGAATTGATTTGGTGTTCGCTGCCTACCAAAAGAAATCGAGGTATAACGAAAAACAAGCTAGACGTCTTCTGGAAAAACGCATTCGGTTTTTAACCAGCAATACTCGACTTGTTAATAATAAGAAGCATGTGGTTTCCGGTGTGTTTTTTTCAAATCCCTTACTGACAGAGTTAGATGATCTTCAGGATCTTGATGCTCATTTGCAGGCATATGTATCTGCTTTGACTGTCTCAAGATTACAAGCAAGATTGTCTAATTATTCGTTTGAAAAAGGATTTCAGAGAAAAAGATATCATAAGTTTTCAGCTCAAGACCTTTCTGCAATAGTCGAGGCTTGGAAGAATGTCTAAAAGAAAAATAGGTATCCCATATAAGAAAGAAAGGTGTTTGTTATCGGATGTTTTGCCATACGAAGTTCCTGTTACATTCTCGAATAGAGATTTTTACGATTTCGTGCTTCGTAATCGTCTGGAAGTGAATGGGAATAAGGTGTTATGGATAAAAGGGTCTAGCGTACTAGAAAATATAATTATTTTATTGCTCGGATTAAATTTTGAACCCGGACGAATTACTACGCATAAAAAATTCATAGGCGAAAAATCCGAAGACGTAACTGAGTATAAGTTATCAATGGATAGAAAGGGGAAACTATCCGATGTTGCGGGGTTCTTGTCACCTTTCTCATACAAGATCAGCCATAAGGAGAATGAGTTTAGGGAACTCTGCGTGCCACACCCCAGGAGTCAATTGAAAGTCGTAGATTTCTATGACAGATTTAAGGAGACTATACTTTCATTTACGAAGAATAGTCCCTTTTCTATTCGCGCTCCGGTCAGAATAGCCAAGTTTTATTTTCCTAATGACGGGCTTCATGCCAAGCGTCTTTCGGTTGGGGAGGAAATCATTGAAGAGAGCGGAAAAGAATACGAGAGTTTAAAATCATTTTTCGTATATAAAGACTATAGCAATATATACAAGTTCTATGAATCTTATCGCTTTCACCGCTCTGAAAAAAAATATAACCGCCTTATAAAGTTAGATGTTTCGAAATGTTTTGACAGCATATATACGCATTCGGTTGGCTGGGCGTTACTTGGAAAGGAAACTCAAAAAGAGGTATTGGGAAAAGTAAAATCTAATTTCCCGGATGGGTTTGATTCTTTAATGCAGTCAATGAATCTTGGGGAGACGAACGGAATAATAATTGGACCGGAATTTTCTAGGATTTTTGCTGAAATCATTCTTCAAGCAATCGACCAAGAAGTAGAAAGAGCGCTTTTGGCATCCAAAAAGCCAATATACAACAAACGAGATTATGAGGTTTTTAGGTATGTCGATGATTACTTTGTCTTTTATAACAATCAAGAAGACAAGGACGCTATTTTAGAGCAGCTACAGCATGTCTTGAAAAAATTTAAACTCCATTTGAACTCTGCAAAAGCCGTTGATTATGAAAAGCCAATTATTACTGAAATAACAATGGCTAAAGATCAAATAGCTCGACTTTTGAATGAAAAAATACAATTTAAATTGGAAAAAGAAGTCGTTGAGGGGGAAGATGAAGACCTTGTAAAAGGCGCTATATACGTAAATTCAAATAGGCTAATCACTGACTTTAAGTCAATTATCAAGTCGTGCGATGTTTCCTACAAAGACCTTCTTAACTATACACTTGCTATAGTTGAGAGGAAATCTAAGCTGTTGCTTAAAAACTATTTACAAGTATCTCAAGGAGAGAGGTCAGAAGAAAATCTAACTAAAGCAATAATTGAAATTCTCGATTTTGTTTTCTTTATTTATTCCGTGTCGCCAAGGGTTAATACTACTATCAGAATATGCCGGGTTTTGCGGATTTACACTCATTTTCTACGATCGGCAAAGTTTAATTCAGGGCTTGTGCATACGGTTTATAAACAAATATTTGATAACACCAGCTTTATTTTGGAAAAAAACAGGGCTGGTAGCCACACGCAAGTTGAAACTCTTTATTTGTTAGTCACCCTGTCAGAGCTTGGTCGAAATTATTGGCTTGAGGCAGAAGTTTTATCTAGGTACTTGGGGCTTAGCCATAGTTCATCATTACCCCCCAGAGAGCTGAATTACTTTTCAATTGTAGTATCTTTGTTTTACATGAAGGATAAGGTTCGTTATGACGAAATTAGAAATGTCATAACTGATATAGCAATTAGCAGACTAAAAAAGCGATCTAAAACTCTGAAGAAGGATGCTGAGTCTATCATGCTGTTGTTTGACTTGATCTCTTGTCCATACATCAATGACACTATAAAAATCGATGCGTTATCTATTTTCGGTGTGTCCAGTTCATCTGATGCAATAGATATCATCAATTTTCAAACGCCTGAAGGCAAGCCTCAGCAATGGTTTACAAATTGGCTAGATTTTGACCTTGGAAAAGCGCTAGACGCAAAGCGCAGCCAAGAGGTATATTGACCGTTCGCGCTTCGTCAAACAGTTAATGGCTGTATGCAGCTACACACACATGCGCAGCGTAAGTTCTGGATTCAAACGGAATTTATGCACAAAAGGGGTCCTGGCGAACCCCTTTTTATTGACCCACCCCCCATCAAAACACATAAACTCTTATAAAATCAACACGTTATGTGTGTCTTAACATCGAAGATTGAAAAGAGCAAGCAGTGTCGGTTGCCTGCCCCCGCTACCAAAAAACTAAAGGCGAATCAGTAGCTTACTGATTCGCCTTTTTTATTGCCTGGTGTTTTTAGGCTTCTGTGACGATCTGTGACGGTTTCTGTGACGGTTTTGAAAATTGGCCTCTTGGAGCTCCACTCGAAACTGACCTTAAGGCAACCAAGGCCTCAATCCGCCATACACCAAACCTTGGCCAACAACTTAATCCTGAAGGCTCTACGTTGCCATATGCTTAAGGCCCTACCGACGCTTTCTGGTAATAAGCGGACGGTTTGGCCTCGACATCAATGGCTGGTAACAGCTCAATGCGGACATTGAATTAAGTAAACTGCCCAGGAATTCCGTCAAGGCTCAGCTATTCAATGCGTCGGCCAAATAAAGAAGCGACAGCGTACGCAGTTCGTCACTTAAATGGTCTATCTCGTTTTCGCTCTCCTCTGCCATCAAGTACTGGAGCATGAAACCCAGTATGCAGCGGGTCAAAATATGAAGCTTGGCAGAGAGTTTTTCGCTTGCTGGGAGCCCCAGGTAACTCTCTGTCATTGTTGCAACAACCGCCACCGTCTTCTTTTCTGTGGTTGTCAGCAAATGGGACAGCATGATGTGGGGCAAATCTGTAATCAGACGCTTTACGCTTTCACGGTCGGCCGACACCGTGTCCAGCACCAGCCTGATCATCTGATAGATAAACGTTTCAATGTCGTCGTCGTGGTGCTCTTCTACCGACACGGCCATGAATTCAAACAGCTGATCCAGCGTGCGCTCGAACCACGCCTGAAAGATTGACTCCTTATCGGGGAAGTACTGGTAGATCGTTGCCACGGGCACGTCACTGACCAGTGAAAGCTCCAAAACCGTCGCTTTTTGGTATCCATACTTGGCTAAAACCTGAGCGCAAGCATCCAATACGGCATTGTACTTGGCGATAGCACGCTTTTGCTTGGGTATACGCCTTTGATTTACCGGCCCTTTTTCTTTTTTTGCCATCGATTTTTATCACCTGAAGAACCTGATCGATTCGCTCATTTCCTCATATTACAGTGTATTGCGTCAAAGGGAGAGTCGTATGCGGTCACTTATTTTTTGTTTGCTGTTGATGAGCAACATCGCGAGAGCGGGAGAAAACATGGCAATTGAAATCGGGCAGCCGTTGCCCCTGGTCGAACTGAGCGGTAGAGCTGGCGAACTGAAACTGGAATCAGGTGAAATCAGTTATGCCACGTGGTCTAGCGACAGCCTGCAAGGTCGCACATATATGCTTTACATCGTGGCAGCACGCATGGGTATAGACGAAGTCAATCAAGCCCTGCTGGACGCATTGGAAGCCGAAGGCGGCGTTGAAGCCTTTCCCGAAGAAAAAATGAAAGTGGTCAGCATGATCAATATTGACGACGTTTTTCCCATGGGGGGCGCCTTCGCCCGCAGCGCCTTCGAGGAAGCCAGGCAACAGCCAAAAAATGCCCATGCAATGTTTGTGCTGGACGATGCCAGCAAAGCACAGAAGGCATGGAGACTGAAACGAAAAAGCGCAGCGGTCATTGTATTGGACAGTGCTGGCCGCGTTCAAAAATTTAAGGATGGAAAACTATCCAGCAAGGAAATTAGTGAGTTTATCAGCCTCTTAAAGGCTTTGCGGGACGGAGAATAATTACAGTGAACGAAAATGTACTGAAAGACCCCACCATTCCTGTCGCAGACGGCGTGCCGTTATTGGGCAGTGCAGTCTCCATGTTGCGCAATCCTTTACAGTTTCTGCGGCAGCAGCAAGCCAAGCAAGGTCCGGTTTTCAGAGTAAAAGCCGGACCGCGTGAGTTAGTAATTCTCAGTGGCTGGGATGCCGTGAAATTTATGAATGAGGATGGCAAGGACTGCTTCGTCTCAAACGAATTCTGGGGGAAATTGACCCGGTTCTGGCAATGCCCTCATTTTCTTAGCGCGATGGACGGCAGTGAGCATATTGAAGTACGGCGCAACTTCAAGTCGAGTATGGTGCGCGGTGCGGCTATTGAACGGCAAGAGGATATTATTCGTATCGTACGCGATACGGTTGCCAGCTATACCGAACAAGGCGACACCGTGTCTGCTCGCTCGCTTACACGAACCCTGACCAATAGCGAACTGTTCCTGTTGATGACAGGCAACTGGCCAACGGTTGAACCATCCGTAGCGCGGTCAATCGCCGAATATCAGCGAATCACTTTCAATGTACTGGTACTGGGAAAATGGCCACGCCTGATGCTCCTGTCCCCGTGGTACTTGTGGCACAAACGACAATCCTTCAAGTTTGTGCGCGAACTTCAGCAGCAATTTGAAACATCTCCGCCAACATCCGGGTTCTTCAAAGCGGTGATGGACATTAAGGGCAAGATGCCTGGCTTTACACCCGGCGACTACGACTTTATGTTCCTTGCGCCGTTCTGGGCAGGCTTGGATACGCTCGGCGCCGGGTTGACCTTTCTTCTGCGAGAAGTCGTTGAAAATCCTCAAGCCACCGCGCGACTTATCACTGAGCTTGATCAAGCCGTACTTGAACATGGCGGGATTCCCGATGCCGAAACATTACGCAAACTCCCCGAGCTGTTTGGTTTCTGCATGGAGATACTCCGCCTCTACCCGGTGGCTTTTGGCAACGGCCGCAGTGCTTCCAAAGACTTTGAGTTTAGCGGCTACAAAATCAAGAAGGGCGAAAACCTGCTTGTATTCACCACCTCGACGCATTTTGACGAGGCGTTTTTCCCTAACCCAGAATGTTTTGACCCGCGCCGCTACGATAAAGAGCACAACCAACACCGCCAGCGCTACGCTTTTAACCCTTTTGGTCGGGGGCCCCATATCTGCTTGGGCGCCGGGATGGCAGAAAGCATGATGCTCACGACAGTGGCGACCTTGCTCAGTGAATACAACATTTCTGCAGCAGAGCCCGGTAAGCACTACGACATGATCTTCGATCCGTCGCCTACGCTATCAGACAGATTCAAGGTCCGGATACAAAAACGCCATAGCAATGTGCCTACAGATAATTCAAAAACTTCAGGGTGACAAATAATGTACATAAAGAATAACTTCATAGATGGCCCTAGGGGTATGACTCGCGCAGGTCTCGTGGCATCACTATTCGTCTTGTCGACACTTTCCTACTCTGACGCGCGCAAAGCCCAACTGGAGGAAGTCATTGTCACGGCTCAGAAGAAGACTGAATCGTTGCAGGACGCACCAATATCCATAAAGGCATTTGGCGCGGAGCAACTGGAAGTGCTTGGTATTGACGGTCTCGGCGATATTGGCGCAAAGGTCCCAGGCATGACCGTTGAGCCCTTTCCCATCAACAATGCAACGCTCCGCATTTTTATCCGGGGTGTGGGTATCTTTGATGTGCAGGTTACTCAGGATGCTCCCATTGGCGTCTACATGGATGGGGTCTATATCGCACGCTCCACCGGTACCGCCGTCGATGTTGCAGACCTTGAGCGTATAGAAATCCTCAAGGGGCCGCAGGGTACCTTGTATGGCCGCAATACCACCGGTGGCGCAATCAATCTGATTACCCGACGACCCAGTGTTGATGAATTTGAACTCAAGCAAAAGTTTACGCTGGGGAATCGTAATCGCTTCAGCAGCAACACGATGGTTAATGTGCCATTGAGCGAGAACATTGCCGCCAAGCTTGCTTATATGTACAGCACACAGGACGGCTATATCGATAACACTGGGCCTGGGGGTAACTTTGGCGATAAAGACGTGCAAGGCCTGCGCCTGGACCTGCGCTGGGAGCCAAGCGAGAATTTGACGGCAGACTACACCTACGACCGCTCCGATTTCAATTACCACAACTATATGTATCAGGGAGTCATCGGGCCTAGAATTGACAAGGGACAGTCTGATCCAGTGAAAAACAACGGGGCAAGCGCCACCGTTTTCAGCGATGACCGACTTGATGAACTTTCCTCAGGACCGCCCTATGAGGAATCCAGAACCGAGATCGCCGGGCACGCTTTAACGCTCGACTGGCAAGGCGAAAACTATCAGCTGAAATACATTGGCGCTTACCGAACGCTGGATGACGCGTCCTACGCTGATCTGGGTGGCGGTCGTGGCTCATTGGACTATCGCATTGATACCCATCGCTATGATGGCATCGCTGCTCAACAGTTTTTGGGCGGACCAACCCCACTGGTCGTGCCAGTTATCTCACAAAGCCAGTCGAGTCACGAGTTTCAGTTTTCTCAAGACGGTTTATTTGACGGGCAACTGGATTACATCCTTGGGGCTTACTACTTCGAGGAAGAGGCGACCGAAGATAACAGCCCCTTGCATCACCAGTTTAGTGGCCCCGTTGACGATGAGTTATTACCTCTTATAGGCGGCCCCCTGTTTTCCGTCAGCGATGGTCGATTGGTCAATTTCGTAAGCCAACACTATGAAATTGAAAATACGGCTGCAGCGCTATTTGGTCAGTTCAGCTTCCGCCCGGAGGTTTTTGACTATCGTGCCTACGCTATTGTGGGCTTCCGGGGTTCCAGAGATACCCGCTGGGCTCGCAAGAACCAGACTGATCTATTTTATATTGAGGGAACCTCCGGTGGCCAGGGCATTGCATTTGACCTCGGCTCACCCGCGTTCAACAACCCGTTGACCGCGGCCATTTTGGCGCAGGCCGGATTTGTAATTCCACAAAATCGTGGCTTCGACAATGTCGTCGGTGAGAGTGAATATAACGACACGTCGGCCAGTATCGTGCTGGGGTATGACGTGACGGATGACATTAATATTTACGTCAAGCGTGTAGAAGGCTACAAGAGCGGTGGCTTTAACACGCGTGACCCTCAAGTAGATGGCAACCAGGGGCCGGCTTCTGATGGTGTGGACTACGGCTATGGTTTTGTTGAAGGGTTTGATCCGGAGCAGGTGATCTCCTATGAACTCGGCATGAAGAGTGAGATGCTGGATCGCCGCCTGCGTTTGAATATGGATATATTCAAAAGCACCTACGAGGATCTCCAAGCTCCGGTGCTGATCAATGGCACAGTGGCTGATACCAAGGCAGACAATATCGGTCTGGCTGAGATGTACGGTCTTGAAACTGAGCTAGTTTTTGCCCTGACCGCCGATTTTTTCTTTATGTTTAACTACACCTACCTGAATACTGATGTCGACATCCAAGGTGATCCTGCGCTTTCGGCCACGCTGTCGCCGGAAGTCGATTTTCCGTCAGCTCCAGAGCATTCAGCGACGCTGGGGATTGACTGGACGCTGCTGAATACCAATTGGGGCCGTCTTAATCTCAACATGGATTACAGCTATATCGATTTGCGCAAGGGGCTCGTGCTAAAAGGCCGAGAAGGACTGACTGAACTACCAGCCTTTGAGCTTTTGAATGCGCGCTTGGCAATGGCAGACATTCCTGTGGGAGGGGCAAGTTCCCTCAATGTAGCGCTCTGGGTCAAGAACATTTTTGACGAGGAGTACGAGCTACACGCTGTCGATAATCTGCCCCATGCAGATCGCGCGGTACTTTGGGGCGAACCTCGCAGCTATGGTCTGGACATTATCTATAACTACTAAATCGAGGCTGATAACGTGATAAATGAACGTGCTGCACTAACAGTTATTGGCTTTTCGCTGGTTGGCCTGGGTCTCGCCTACCTTATCGTACCTGGCATGATGCTATCGTTGACTGGCGAGTTCCAGCTGAATAGTCAGGCTCTGCTCGACGTTAGAGCAACCTACGGAGGGATTCAGCTGGGGTTGGGGGCGTTTCTACTGACCGAGGTTGTGCGAGGGGGTTCTCTGGAGTCGTCATTAAGGATGGTGGTTTGGGCGTTTACCTGTGTTGGCGGTATACGCCTCGGGATGGATTTATCCAATGGCGAAGGCTTGAGCCTTCATTTTTGGGTCGGATTGGGTGAGTTGCTGTTAGCCGCTGGCGTTTCCCGTCTCCGAACAGTTCTATTGCGCCGGTCTATTTAAGCGCCCAGCTGGGCGGGTTGTTGGCTTCCCGCCCATTTTTATTGAATTTATCGTTAACTCTCCTGGAATCGAGAGGTGGTTGCCCCTCCCCTTAGCTGTGTTAGCTCAACTCCTACTCCTGCAACATTAGCGCCTCTTGGGTATCCGCTACGATGTCAGCTTCTGTAAATGGCAGCCTTATCCAAGACTTTGCAGAATAGGCCTCGGTCATGTCTCGATAATACGGAGACGCAGGGTCAGTGGACTGGGAGTATGTGACGAAAGCATCCGCCAAGGGGTTGTCGTTCTCGTCCCAGGTTACTACCTGTATATAGCTGTTGCCGTAGGTGATGTTATAGCCGGTATCCGATAGTCCGCTGCCACGCGCGTTGGCAATGGTGAAAGAGCCTTCGAACCCCTCGCCGCCAAAAATAGGGATTCGATCTTCGCCATTTTCGGCGGGATGTATGCCAGAGAATTGGATCTCGCCCATAGGGGTATCAAAAGCAAAAGGTGAACCTGCGACCCGACTTACCCCGTCTGCGAATGCCCGCTGAATTTCCGGGTTTACGGTAGCCAGGCCTGACGGGGTGTTGACCGGGTCGCTTGCATCAAAAGCATTGGTCCACAGCAGGTTGCCCCCATTGGCGCTACGCCAGAACTCCCGCCAAATATGGCCGCCTTCAGAGTCAAGGTTGTTCTTGCCGTCCCAGCTTGCTAGAACCGTGCACGCCTCGCTTATATCCACGGGGCCCATACTGCCAATTACCGTTCCCAAGCTGCAGTAATCTGATCGCACTGCATCGCGCGCGAGTTGTTCAGAGAACACCGCACTGTCCAGCACAACGGTCTTCATATCCTCAGCGGTAAATTGAAATGCGCTAGTCTGACCTTCGGCATCGCCCAGGCTGCCTACATCGAGCTGATCGATAATCTGCTTCATGCAGAGCCTTGTGCGCAGCGATCGCTCGCTTTCTTCGTCACCGATGATGGCGGCAAAACCAGTGATAGGCTCCGCCGGGTGGGTGGCCCAATAGCTGTCGTTGCAATTATGCACCCAATCCTCACGCACCAGCTTTGGCAGGTTGGAAGGCCCAAAAATGCCCGGTGCCGGTGCGTCGGCATCGTTATCCCACTCACAATCGGCACGTGAACCATCCAATAGCGGCAAACCAGGCACCAATTGTCCCAATGCCGGTGATAATGCAGTAGTACATTGCTGCACCTTGCTGTCGGGCACATTCGGCACCACGGTCACGTCACCATAGTAAGCACTTTCCCCCGGCCCCGTGGCCGCGGTGTTAACCCAGGGCACGCCCAGCACACTCGCGTGCAAGGAGATGAACTCTTCAAGGCTCTGGGCTTTGTTCCAGGCGTAAAACTGATTGATCAGCCGTGTATTTTCAGCGTTGGCATCTCGCAGGGTGTATGCTTTGGCGAAACTCCACTCGAAGATAGTTACACCACTAACCGCAAATTCCAGCATCGGCCCAAAATGTGAGCGGTAGAGGGTGCGTGACTCGGTAGTGGTTTCACCATTGTCTTCCAGCACCTCAATCTGTATCGGCACTTCCTGCATTGGCCGGAATTCACCGTCATAAAGGTACTGGGTCGGGTCTGACGGATTGAGTGTCAGCTCGTAAAAGCTGAAGCGGTAGGCTGTGGAGACAGTGTGGCTCCAGGCAAACTTGTCATTAAAACCAATCAGAACAGCCGGCACACCATACAGTGAAGTGCCCATAATATCGGTATCGCCTACCTGCAAGTGAGAAAGGTAAAGGCGCTCGGTACCCGTCCAGGGGAAGTGGGGGTTTCCGAAGAGCATGGAGCGATTGTTCGCGGTGGCTTTCGGGCCAAGGGCGTACATGTTACTGCCAATGGGCAGTTCTCCCCCCAACGGGAAGGGGAGGTCTGCGGGCGGCAGGCCGGCTATAGCCGCCGTGTTAACCGGTGCTGGTGGATTAGCTGGTCCGGGCGGTTGCGCAGTAGCGATATCCCTGACGAATACCGACGAGCTTGCCAGCAGTCCCAGACGGAAATAGCGGCGATACATATCGTCCTCGCCGATTTCCAGTAGCCACTCGGCATCACGACAGGCCTCATGGCGGCCCGTATGCTCTCCGCCCTTAATCTCCCGGACATAGCGATTGAAGCCCGCTACAAACCCCCGGGTTGCCGCTTCAGCCTCTGGCACAATATCGTTTTTTAGGCCCGCAATGGCCTCATCGGTGGCCAATAGTTTCCAGAAAAAGTCTGAGTCTACCGGTGAGGCAGAGGAGCCGTTAGCGACAATTTGATAGCTCGGGCCGGAACGACCGAAATAGCGGGCGCGCTCGCCACGAATGGTAATCAAGTCTTCAAGCAGCACACACAGGTTATCTTGGGCGTGCACGTAACCATAGCCATAGCCCATACTGCCGAAATCATCAGCCCGGATATGGGGAACACCGAAAGAGGTGCGTCGCACAGAAACGTCATAGGTCAGGTCGGGATCATCCCCATTCCCGTCGCCGCCCTGGTTGCCATCGCCACTGGTATCCCCGCCCCTGGCTGGCGGAGGTACATTGCCTGAACCGCTACCGGCATTGCAGCCTGTTAGTAGGGTGAGCAGCACCGCTGTTAGTAAAATTTCTGCCACGCACTTCATATCGTTTGCCCCCACAGCACTCCATGGATAGGAGCGCGACCGTTAATTTATTAATTGTGCAGGAAGTGTGTAGTGAACACATTCAGAGTGCAAGGAGTCAAGACACAGGAACGAGCGTTATTAAGTTGTAGCGGAGCAGCACACGTGTTTTCCCCGTAGCGTGTGGAAGTGCGCAGACCTGTAGTCACCGATATCGTCATCGAAATACGGGCAGTGCACAGACCGCCGGGAGCGAGCGCAATTTTCAGACACCAAACCGCAACATCGCAAACCGAGCCAAGCCTTTCTCCTGAGCAGTAATCCCTCCCTTCCAGTCACTCATTCCGTTTTCAGATAGGTCGCTTTGATCCGCAAAGCCGCGACCTGGCAGTGTTTACAGCGCGGCCTGAAACTCGGCTTCGCCCAAACCTCTATGCCCTGTGTGCGTACTACCCGTTCAATCTCAAGCCCAGGTATGCCTATAATTCTTCCTGCGTGGGACATCGGTAGCTCCATTAAAGTGATCGTCGCAAAATCAGTTTAATGAAT
>PAKT01000094.1 GCA_002710725.1 Spongiibacteraceae bacterium | reverse complement strand
TACCGGCCGCAATCATGATCGGCGCGAGAAACAGCCTGATCGCAAGCAGCGCCAAACCATCCAGATGTTTCAATAGACCAAACAGATTGTCGTGAATGGCGTAATAAATTTTCAACAGAATGCCCATTGCACTCTCCACATCCTATGTACCGAATTTTATTAAAATTCTGTCGTATTGTTATTGTCTGCCACACACGGGACAGGACGGGTCTTTACCCAACTTCAGTGTTCTGCACTCCATGGTAGCACCGTCAAGCAACAACAGGCGACCCGTAAGTGTTTCGCCAAAATCTGTCAGTACCTTAACGGTCTCCAGCGCCTGCAGACTGCCCATAACACCCACAATGGGCGCCAGCACACCGGCCTCTGAACAATTCAGCTGTTCATCGCCTGCATCCGGGCTGTAAAGACAGCGATAACAGGGCGACTCAGCTCGGCGAAAATCAAATACGCTGAGCTGCCCCTCGCTGCGGATCGCAGCGCCACTCACCAGCGGCGTTCGGGTTCGCACGCACGCCTGATTCAGTGCAAAACGGGTAGCAAAATTGTCGCTGCAATCGACCACCACATCCACGCCTTTAACCGCCGCAAGCATAACATCACCGGCCAGCCGCTCGGCAATCAGCTCAACCTCAATATCGGGATTCAAGGCCACCACCGCATCGCGCCCGGACTCAACCTTGGCGCGCCCAATGTCGCTCGTTTGGTGTGCTATCTGGCGCTGCAGATTGCTCAGCTCAACCTTGTCGTCATCGACCAGCACCAACTTACCGACACCGGAGGCGGCGAGATAGAGCGCAACCGGACTACCGAGCCCACCGACGCCCACCACCAGCACGCAGGCCTGCAGCAGCTTTTCCTGACCTTCTACATCGATACCGGGCAGCAGAATATGGCGGCTGTAGCGCAAGAGCTGTTCATCGTGCATGGTCAACCTCCCCGATAAGCCTGCCTCGCGTGGCGCGCGGGTTAGCCCCGTAATCCCGACGCGTTTTAACATCAACAAAGCCGCCGCCACCTAATATAGCCGCCACCGCCTCTGCCTGACGGTAGCCGTGTTCCAGCAATAACACCCCGCCGGGGCTCATAAAAGCAGGCGCGGCAGCCACGATCCGTCGAATATCGTCCAGCCCATCAGCACCCGCCACCAGCGCCGAGCTCGGTTCGTATTTCACACCCGGGCCGGTTAAATGCTCGTCATCCTCAGCGATGTAGGGTGGGTTGGAAACGACCACATCGAAACGGCGCCCACTCACGGCAGCAAACCAGTCCGAATGCAAAAATTCCACATCCAGCGCCAGTCGCTGCGCGTTACTGGCAGCGAGCTCCACTGCCGCGCGCTGACTGTCGACACCGGTTAGCTGCCAGGTGGGCCGCTCACAGGCCAAGGCCAGCGCAATGGCACCGGTGCCGGTGCCGAGATCCAGCACCTTGAGCGCAGCGTCTGCCGGCAGAGTTTCCAGCAGCCATTCGACCAGCAGTTCGGTATCTGGCCGGGGTATCAGGGTCGCCGGCGAGACCGCCAGCTTCAAACTCCAGAATTCCGCTTCGCCAATCAGATAGGCCACCGGCTCACCGGACTGTCGGCGAGCCAGCAGGACATCGAGTTGCTGCTGCTGCTCTTCTGTCAGCCGCGCGTCATCGTGGGCGTAAAGATAGTAGCGCGGCTGTTGCAGGACGTGGCAGAGCAGCAAATCCACATCAAGCGCCGCTGAGGGAGAAGCCAGCTCGCGGTGCCGCTGTCGACATTCGGCTACCGTAGCCACGCCCTTACTCCGCCAGCGCCGCCAGCAGATCGGCCTGATACTCCTGCCGCAGCGGCTCAATCACATGCCGCAGATCACCGGCCATCACTTCATCGAGCTTGTAGAGCGTCAGGTTGATGCGATGGTCTGTCACCCGCCCCTGTGGGAAATTGTAGGTTCGGATGCGCTCGGAGCGATCGCCACTGCCCACCAGCAGACGGCGCGACTCGGCCTGCTCCTTGGCCTGAGCGCTCTGGGCAGAATCGTTCAACCTCGCCTGCAGCAAGGACATGGCCCGCGCCCGGTTTTTGTGTTGCGAGCGCTCGTCCTGACACTCCACCACAATGCCCGAGGGAATATGGGTGATGCGCACCGCCGAATCGGTTTTGTTCACGTGCTGACCACCGGCACCACTGGCGCGATAGGTATCAATGCGCAGATCACCCTTGTTCAGCTCCACCTCGTCCACTTCATCGGGCTCAGGCATGATGGCCACCGTGCAGGCCGAGGTGTGAATCCGCCCCTGGGATTCGGTTTCCGGCACGCGCTGCACCCGGTGGGCGCCAGACTCGAATTTGAGCTGGCCGTACACATCCTTGCCTTCTACCCGGGTAATAATTTCCTTGTAGCCACCGTGCTCGCCGTGGCGCTCGCTGAGAATCTCAATGCGCCAGCCCTGGGTTTCCGCGTAACGGCTGTACATACGGAACAGGTCGCCGGAGAAAATAGCGGCCTCGTCACCACCGGTGCCGGCGCGGATTTCCAGAAATACGTTGTGCGAATCATTGGGGTCCCGAGGCAGCAGCAGTGTCTGTAATTCAAGTTCGAGCGCCTCCAGCCGTGCGGCCCCTTCATCGACCTCTTCTTCGGCCATCTCGCGCATTTCCGGGTCGCTTTCTTCGGCCAACATCGCACGGGCCGATTCAAGATCTGCCGCCACCTTTTTATAGTCGCGATGACAGAGAACCACCGGCTCGATCTCCGAGTACTCTTTTGAGTGGGCGCGAAATTTGTCCTGATCGGAAATGATTTCAGGGGCGCTGAGCAAGGCCGCCAGCTCTTCGTAGCGCTCGAGAAGATTGTCCAGTTTGGTCGCAATTGACGCTTTCATTGTCTGCCTTTAGTGGTCATCCAGCCCCAGCAGGCGGCGCGCCGCCCGCAGGGTTTCGGTTTCGCCGTTGGCAGCCGCCTCGCGCAGACGCGAGCTGGGATGATGAATCAGTTTGTTGGTCAGGCCCCGAGCCAGTTGCTCGACCACCTGCTCCGGAGCGGTGCCGCGCGCCAGTGCGCGCAGGGCCTTTTCTATTTCGTGGCGCCGCATGTCTTCTGCCTGTGCGCGGTAGTCTTTCACCGTATCGACCGCTTCCAGCGAACGCCACTGACGCTGCCATTCCTCCACCGCCAGCAGAATAATCTGGTCGGCCTTGCGCGCTTCACTGGCCCGCGCCTTGCGGTTTTCCGCAACAATTTCTTTCAGGTCATCGACGGTATACAGATAAACATCGGCCAGCTCGGCCACCTCGGCTTCAATATCCCGGGGCACGGCAATATCCACCATCAACATCGGGCGATGCTTGCGCTTTTTCAAGGCGGACTCCACCGACCCCTTACCCAGAATCGGCAACTGGCTGGCGGTCGAAGCCACCACGATATCAATGTCCTTGAGCTGCTCGGGGATATCGGCCAGCAAAACCGCCTCTGCTTCAAAGCGGTCTGCCAGCTCCCGCGCGCGGTCCAGCGTGCGGTTGGCGATAACCAGCTGCCGCACGCCTTTTTCCTTTAAGTGGGTCGCCACCAGTTCGATGGTCTCACCGGCGCCAATCAACAACGCGCGACAGCGATCCAGACGGCTGAAAATATGCTGGGTCAGACTGACCGCCGCATAGGCCACCGACACGGGATTTTCCCCAATCGCCGTATCCGTGCGCACCCGCTTGGCGGTGGCAAAAATATGCTGAAAGCTGCGCTCAAGGCTCGGCCCGAGCGAGCCAGCCTCCTTGGCGACTGCATAACAGGACTTCATCTGGCCGAGAATCTGCGGCTCGCCCAGCACCAGCGAATCGAGCCCCGCCGCCACCGTCATCATGTGGCGCACACCGTCAACGCCGGTGTAGCAGTATTCGCACCCGGCAAAATCCGACACCGGCATCTGGTGATAATCGGCCAGCCAGCCGGAAACGGTCTTTGCCAATTCGCCCGCGCCTTCGGCATCCACAACATAGAGCTCGGTGCGATTGCAGGTGGAGAGAATAGCCGCTTCTTCAACGCCTTCAATTGCCAGCAGACTCTGCAGGGCCGACTCCATCGCCTCCGGCACAAACGCCACGCGCTCGCGCACGGCAACCGGCGCGGAGTTGTGATTGATGCCCAAAACCAGAAGATTCATGCGGAGGAGCGACAGCCGAACAGGAAAAAGGGGGGCAATTCTAGCAAGATGGCCGCTAAATGTGGATGCCGCTCGATTCTATCTGTCGTTCTGTCACGCCAACAGGCCCAACCCTACGCCGCCGCGCGAGGGCCGTGCTAGAATTCAGCCCATGAGACGTATCGCACCTTTTTACCTTCGCCTGTCTGCTGCAGCCCTTCTGGCTGCAGTGTCTGCCTGTACCCAGACACCGGTTCAGACTGAACAAAACCCTACTGCGGCCCCGGAGCCGGAACCGGTTGCCGTCACCGTAACCCGGCCCTTCCCGGAGGACAGTTTTCACGACCTGCTGGTCGCCGAGTTTGCCATCCGCCGCCAGCACTATGACCTGGCGCTGGAGCTCTACCTCCATCAGGCCGGGCAAACCGGTGACTTGGGCATCATTGCCACGGCGGCCAGGCTCTCCCAGTTTGTGAACAATGAAAGCGCGGCACTGCAAACGACCTCGCTGTGGCTGGAAAAAAATCCGGAGGCCGCCGAAGCCCACTTTATTCGCGCTACCGCACTGGCGCGGTCGCGGCGTCCGCTGGAAGCCCTGCAGCATATGGAGGCGGTAATCGGCAGCGATCATGACAGCAACTTCGCAACCCTGGCCGCCAGCGCTCTGGCCCAGTCCGAAATAGACCAGCAGCAGTTTGAAAGTGCCATTCGCGAGCTGCTTGAACGCCACCCAGACAATCTCAACCTGAAAACCGGTGTCGCCCTCACCCTGCAATACCGCAATCAGGAAGACGAAGCGCTGAGCCTGATCCGCGAGGTGCTGGCAGCCGACCCCAGCAACATGCACGCCCTGCTGATTGAAACCCGCGTGCTGCAGCAACTCGGGCGCGTTCAGGAGGCCATCGAACGGCTGCAGTTTGCGATCGACCAGTACCCCTACCACAAGCGACTCCGCCTGAATCTGGCACAACTGCTCACCCGCAGTGATATCTATCTGGCCAAGGCCCAGTACACAGTGCTGCACAATCAGCATCCGGAAGACGACGCCATTCGTCTGGCGCTGGCACTGGTCAACCGTGAAATCGGCGATTACGAATCAGCCAAAGCTCTGCTCACCGATCTGCTCAACCGCAGCCAGCAGCGCGACACGGCCTACTATTTTCTCGGTCGCATTGCCGAGCAGGAAGAGAACTGGTCTTCCGCGATCGACTACTACCGACAGGTCAGTGGCGGCGACCAGCTGATCCCCGCCCTGACCCGGCTGGCGGAAGTCCGCGCCGAACAGGATGGTCTGCCGCAAGCCCGGGCAGATCTTGCCGCCGCGCGCCTGCGCTTTCCCGATCAGGATATCCAGCTCTATCTGGTGGAGTCCGACCTGCTGTTCGAACATCGCCATTATAAAGAAGGCTTCTCCCTGCTCAGCGAAGCCCTGGCCAAACACCCTGAAAACACCAACGTACTGTACGCCCGCTCTCTATTCAGCGAGCGCCTGAAGAACGTTGCGCTGATGGAACAGGATCTGCGACAGATTCTGAGCAACGACCCCGACAACGCCACCGCCCTGAACGCGCTGGGCTACTCGCTGGCGATCCTGACCGACCGCTTGAATGAAGCCCGGGCACTGGTCAGCAAGGCCCTGCAGCTGCGCCCGGACGACCCGGCCATTCAGGACAGCTATGGCTGGATAGCCTACCGCCTGGGCGACCTTGCGCTGGCCGAAAACTACCTGTCGAAGGCTTTTTCTCAGTCCAAAGACCATGAAATTGCCGCCCACCTCGGTGAAGTTCTCTGGCGCCTGGGGCAGCGGGAACAGGCAATTTCGGTATGGCAGCAGGGCCTGAGCAACGACCCGAGCAGCACCATCATTATTGATACCCTGCAGCGCCTGCAGGTCAACCTGCCGGATGCGAAACTCCCCTGACGATGAAAATCTTTTTTGTTCTCACCCTGGCAGCCCTGCTGGCGGCCTGCAGCTCAACACCTGAAGACCGCGGCGACGCTTCTGCCGACAGCCGGCACTGGTCGGTCAAGGGAAAAGTGGGTATCTGGACCGAGGGCGAGCGCGAGACAGCAAATTTTGAGTGGCAGAATTGCGACACTCGCTACCGCATCCGCTTGAGCGGGCCTCTGGGCGTCGGCTCTGCTCTGATCACGGGCGATGCGCGAGAAGTCAGCCTGCAGCGCGGCGGAGAGCCCACACTCTACGCCGACACCCCCGAAGAACTGCTGGCGGCGATGGGCTGGATTATGCCCATCTCCGCTCTGCGCTATTGGCTGCGCGGCAAGACCGACCCGCGCGCTCCCTCGCGCACCGAAACGATGGCAGACAATACGCCCACACTTGAGCAACACGGCTGGCTTATTGAATACAGCGAAGGCGGGACACTGCCCGAAAAGATCAGCATGACCCATTACAGCGCCCGCCTGAAATGGCTGTTGCGCGACTGGCAGAATTTCAGCGAGTGTCCGCTGCCATGAGATTAGCTACATGAGCACGCTGAGCCTGCTGGCACCGGCCAAGCTGAATCTCTGCCTGAAAATTACCGGTCGCCGCGACGATGGCTACCACCTGCTGCAGAGTCTGTTTCAGCTACTGGACTTCGGCGACACCCTGCATTTTGCAGCGCGAAGCGACACCGAGATTACACTGCACACGCCCTTTGACGGCGTCGCCCCGCAGGACAACCTGATTGTGCGCGCCGCCTGCGCTCTGCGCGCTGCCACCGACACTCGCCATGGTGTCGATATCCACTGCGACAAGCGCCTGCCGATGGGCGGCGGCATCGGCGGCGGCAGCTCTAACGCCGCCACTACACTGCTGGCGCTGAATCGCCTTTGGCAAACCGGGCTCAGCGAAAACGCGCTCAGCGAGATCGGTCTCGCCCTCGGCGCCGATGTACCGGTTTTTGTGCGCGGTCGAACGGCCTGGGCGGAAGGCGTTGGCGAAAAGCTCACCCCGGTGGAAATGCCAGAGGACTGGTTTGTCGTGATTCATCCCGGCGTCAGCGTCGCCACCCGTGAAATTTTTTCACACCAGCAATTGACACGTAACAGTCGACCCATCAAAATAGCGGCCTTTCTTGAGCAGGGTGCCGGAAATGACTGCGAAAATGTGGTCAAAAGCCTGTATCCAGAGGTAAAAAACGCCTTGGATTGGCTAAGCCAATTTGCCCCCGCTCAACTTACAGGCACCGGTTCGTGCCTGTTTGCCCGGTTCGCTGATGAAGCGTCAGCACGAGAAGTTTTCTCAAACAGGCCGGCCAGTTACAGCGGCTTTGTAGCACGCGGCGTCAATGTCTCGCCAAGTCACTCTGCCCTGAACCAGATTTAACCAGTTTTGCTGGGGCGTCGCCAAGCGGCAAGGCAACGGGTTTTGATCCCGTCATTCGGAGGTTCGAATCCTCCCGCCCCAGCCACTAATTCGGAGAGCTGTGCAGTAACCTGCAGCTTATTGCGCAACTGGCTAGCCCTCCCCAGGCGGGAGGGTTCGAACCGAGAGAGGTTCGACCAGATGCACAGCATCTGGGACGAGGAGCGCAGCGACGAAGCCCTGAGGCACGAAGGGCGAAAACAGCCCTTAGGCTGTTTGAGTCAATCCTCCCGTCAAATGACTTACTTTATTCATGCGTCTGTTTTTTTACAGTCCATGGAAGTGATGTAGCTGCCCACCGCAGCTATTTTTCGTTCAGGCCCCGCGATTTTCCGGCGGCGTGACAGCTGTCAGGGCTCAGGGCAGAGCCTTGAGGAATTTAACGCCGCATGTGTTTTGAACCTCCAGGCGATCAGAAAGACAGGACTTTACTACCGTGTCAAAAATGATGATCTTTACCGGGAATGCCAACCCGGAACTGGCCCGCAAAGTTGTAGACCACCTGCACATCCCGCTGGGTGATGCCACCGTCGACAAGTTCAGCGACGGCGAAATCATGGTCGAAATCAATGAAAACGTGCGCGGCGCTGATGTCTTTATTCTTCAACCTACCTGCGCGCCTACCAACGACAACCTGATGGAAGTCGCGGTGATGGCCGACGCCCTGCACCGCGCCTCGGCCGGCCGCATCACTGCCGTAATGCCCTACTTCGGCTACGCCCGCCAGGATCGCCGGGTTCGCTCCCAGCGCGTTCCGATCAGCGCCAAGGTTGTGGCGGACATTCTGAGCCGTGTAGGCATCAACCGCGTGCTTACGGTAGACCTGCACGCCGAACAGATTCAGGGCTTTTTCGACATTCCGGTCGATAACGTCTACGGCTCGCCCGTATTGCTCGACGATATCGCCAAACAGTTTCACGACGATCCGATGGTGGTTTCACCTGACATCG
This sequence comes from Spongiibacteraceae bacterium, assembly GCA_002710725.1. Classification (GTDB taxonomy): domain Bacteria; phylum Pseudomonadota; class Gammaproteobacteria; order Pseudomonadales; family Spongiibacteraceae; genus Litorivivens. The sequence goes on along the minus strand of PAKT01000094.1, from coordinate 3,846 downwards.
GCGGTGTGGTGCGCGCTCGCGCCATTGCCAAGCAGCTCAATGATGCCGATCTCGCCATCATCGACAAGCGCCGCCCCAAGGCCAACGAAACACAGGTCATGCATATTATCGGTGAAGTCGACGGTCGCACCTGCATTATGGTGGACGACATGGTCGACACCGCCGGCACCCTGTGTAAAGCCGCCGGCGCGCTCAAGGCCAATGGCGCGTCCAAAGTCGTCGCCTACTGCACGCACCCGGTGCTGTCGGGCAAGGCCGTCGACAATATTGAGAACTCCGAGCTCGACGAACTGGTGGTAACCGACACCATCCCGCTCAGCCCGGAAGCGAAAGCCTGCACACGAATTCGACAGCTCACGCTGTCGTCCCTGCTCGCGGAATCCATCCGTCGAGTCAGCAATGAAGAGTCCATCAGCGCACTGTTTCGTTAATACTGCGTCGTCATAGAAGTGCTGACGGATAACTGAAACCCACTGTCGAACCGGTCGCAGGTAAGACAGTGTATCGCCCACATCGGAGGAAATACGATGAGCGAATATACCCTGAATGCGAAAGTGCGTCAGGACGCGGGGAAAGGTGCGAGCCGCCGCCTGCGTCGTCTGGCGAACGAAGTTCCAGCCATTGTGTACGGCGGCAAGAAAGATCCGCTGAACATTTCTGTTCTGCAGAAAGAGCTGGTCAAAGACCTGGAAGATGAGGCCTTTTACACCAGCCTGATCACCCTGGAAATTGAAGGTGCGGGCACCGAGCAGGTGGTTCTCAAAGACCTGCAACGTCACCCCTCCAAAGCACAGCTTACCCACGCTGACTTTATGCGCGTTGATGCCACCACCAAGATCACCATGCGCGTTCCGCTGCACTTCATCAACGAAGAGAAGTGCCACGGCGTGAAAATGCAGGGCGGTATCGTGGCCCACGCCATGACCGAACTTGAAGTGACCTGCCTGCCGAAAGACCTGCCCGAGTTTATCGAAGTCGATATGCTCAACATCGAAGTCGGCCAGACTGTACACATCTCCGACCTGTCACTGCCGGAAGGTGTAGAAAGTGTTGCCCTGTCGCACGGTGAAGATCACGATCTGCCGGTCGCTAACGTCATTACTCCGCGCGGCGGCGTTCAGGACGACGCTGACGGCGAAGGTGATGACGACGCCGAAGCGACTGAAGAGAAGTCTGAAGACTAACCCTCTTCTGCGATGGCAATTCAACTCATAGCCGGCCTGGGCAACCCGGGCCGGGAATATGAAGAGACGCGCCACAACGCCGGAGCCTGGCTGGTTGAAGAACTGGCACGGCAATCCGGCGTTGCTCTTTCTGGCGAAAGCCGATTTAACGCCCGCACTGCCAAGATCCGCCTCGGCGGCAGCGACATTCGCCTGCTGATTCCCTCGGTTTACATGAATCTCAGCGGTCAGGCTGTCGGCACCATCATCAATTTTTTCAAGATACCCCTCGACGAAGTACTGATCGTACACGACGAGCTGGATATCGAGCCCGGCATCGCACGCCTGAAAACCGGCGGCGGCATCGGCGGGCATAACGGCCTGCGCGATATAGTCAAAGCGCTGGGCAACCAGAAAGATTTTCACCGCCTGCGCATTGGTATTGGCCACCCCGGCCACGCCAGCAAGGTGTCCGGCTACGTGCTGAACAAACCCAGCCCGGACGACCGCGAGCGCATTATGGCGGCCATTGACGAATCCCTGCGCGTATTGCCGGACGTTATCAGCGGCGATATGAGCAAAGCCATGAACCGGCTACACACTTTCAAGGAATCCTGAGCATGGGTTTTAACTGCGGCATTGTCGGCCTTCCCAACGTGGGCAAATCCACCCTGTTTAATGCACTGACCCAGGCGGGCATCGATGCGGAGAACTTCCCCTTCTGCACCATCGAGCCCAACTCCGGCATCGTCGCTGTACCCGACCCGCGCCTGAACGCCCTGAAAGACATCGTCAAACCCGAAAAAGTTATTCCGGCGACCATGGAGTTTGTGGATATCGCCGGCCTCGTCGCCGGTGCTTCCAAAGGCGAAGGCCTGGGCAACCAGTTTCTGGCCAATATCCGGGAAACCGACGCCATTGCCCACGTTGTGCGCTGCTTCGACAATGACAACGTGATTCACGTCGCCAATCAGGTGAATCCCGCTGACGATATCGACGTGATCAACACAGAACTGGCCCTGGCCGATCTGGAAAGCGTGGAAAAACAGCTGCAGAAAGTCGTGCGCACCGCCAAAAGCGGCGACAAGGAAGCCATTGCCATGAAAGCCGTGCTGGAGAAGCTGCAGGCCCACCTGGACGAAGGCAAGCCGGTGCGCTCCCTGAGCCTTAACGACAACGAGAAGGCGCTCAGCCAGCAATTACACCTGCTGACCACCAAGCCCACCATGTATATCGCCAACGTCAACGAAGAAGGCTTTGACGACAACCCCTACCTCGATGCCGTGCGCGAAATCGCCGCCGCCGAAAACGCCATTGTAGTCCCCATCTGCAACAAGCTTGAGTCAGAAATTGCCGAGCTCGAAGACGACGAAAAAGCCGAATTCCTCGCCGACCTCGGCATGGAAGAGCCAGGCCTGGACCGCGTGATCCACGCCGGCTACCAGCTGCTCGGTCTGCACACCTACTTCACCGCAGGCCCCAAAGAAGTCCGCGCCTGGACCATACCCCAGGGCGCCACAGCCCCTCAGTCTGCCGGCAAGATCCATACAGATTTCGAGAAAGGCTTTATCCGCGCAGAAGTGATCGGTTTCGATGACTATGTTCAGTACAAAGGTGAACAGGGTGCGAAAGATGCCGGCAAATGGCGACTGGAAGGGAAAGAGTACATCGTCAAAGACGGCGACGTGGTGCATTTCCGCTTTAACGTTTAGCGATACTACTTACCTCGAAATATGATTCATATGTGACGCCTTAACACTATAAGGCGTCACAAAAGAATCATCCGCAGAAAAACATAGCGTAACGCACGCTCGGCGTGACTACTCATAGTGCGCCCATAGCCGCAACACCTTTACCGCCTTGTCCTCGGTGAGCACTTGATACACCAAACGATGTTGAATGTTGATCCGTCGGGAGTAGGCGCCAGCCAGATCACCCACTAACTTCTCGAAGGGAGGCGGATTCTGGAAGGGATTATTTTTCAGAATTTCGAGAAGCTCGGCCGCTTTCTCCTTTAGACCTGCGGATGCCAGCTTGCGGGCATCCTTCTGCGCCTGTTTCGTGTAGTAAAGTTTCCACGTCACCAATCGAGCTCCTGGCCGCAATCGTTCAGATCGGCTTCCATGCCTTCCCTGATCGACTCACGCATACCAGGCAGTGATAATAGGTGAAGCGTTTCATTAATAGCGTTCCAGTCTTCTTCCGCCAGCAACACCGCATTACCCCGCTTTCCAGTGATGACAATTGGCTGATGGCTGGTAGATGTTTCATCGATCAAAGCGTAGAGCTTGGATCGTGCTTCCGTCGCGTTCAGTGTGGTCATAAGACTCCTCCAACACCGAAAGCGTACGCCTATACGTACGCCTAGTCAACATGCAACGCCACCTTGGCACGCACCGACTGATCGCAAATCAACCAAACAAAACATCCCCCTATTATCTCGACAGACTATCACTGCCTTTTCCTTGACAAACTTCAGCCAGCCCGGGAAAATGCGCGCCTCTTTGCGGCAAGGTAGCTCAGTTGGTTAGAGCACAACACTCATAATGTTGGGGTCGGCGGTTCGAATCCGCCCCTTGCTACCAGACACAAAAAACCCACCCACGCGGTGGGTTTTTTGTGTCTGGTAGCAAGGCGGCTGGACGAGAAGCGCCAATACGGTTCGACAAAAAGCGACCATAGG
>PAKT01000093.1 GCA_002710725.1 Spongiibacteraceae bacterium | reverse complement strand
TTTCGTCAAAAAAGAAACAGCGATCGAAGTCTCCGTCCCAGGCAATCCCCATGTCGGCTTTTTCGGCCAACACCGCATCAATAGTCGGCTGGCGATTTTCTTCCAGCAATGGATTAGGCACCCCGTTAGGGAAATTGCCGTCAGGCTGATGATGCACTTTCACAAAACTGAAGGGCAGACGACTTTCAATGGCATCAATGACCGCACCGGCGCCGCCGTTGCCTGCATTGACCACAATCTTCAGCGGTTTTAGCGCCGCTACATCCACATAACCCATCAGATGATCAAGGTAGGCATCCAATGAAGCAAAGGCCTCATAAGAACCCGTTTGAGCAGGCGCCGAGAACTCACCCTTCTCAGCGCAGGCCTTGATATCGAACAAACCCGAATCACCGCTGATGGGTTTGGACTCTTCCCGCACAAACTTCATGCCGTTGTAGTCTTTCGGGTTGTGGCTGGCAGTCACCGCAATACCGCCACCGAATTTGCCATAGCTGGTAGCGAAGTAAATTTCTTCGGTGCCGCACTGACCGATATCGAAGACATTCACCCCCGATTCACGCAGCCCCTTTACCACCGCCATCTTGATGGCCTCGCTGCTCAGGCGAATATCGTGACCGACCACCACCGTGCCGGGTTGAATCACTTCTGCGTAGGCGCGACCGATGCGGTAGGCCACATCTTCATTTAACTGGTCGGGCACTCGACCGCGCACGTCATAGGCTTTAAAACAGGTAATTTCTTGCATCGTTATGTGCCGTTACTTCTGATAATAGTGTTCATAAACATAATTCGTCGCTTCCACAAAACCCGGCACACTGCCGCAGTCAAAGCGTCGCCCTTCAAACTTGTAAGCCATAACACAGCCTTCCGCGGCCTGCGTATTCAAGGCATCGGTAATCTGTACTTCGCCATTTTTACCCGGCTCGGTGTTGCGCAGGATTTCGAAGATATCCGGCGTCAGAATATAGCGCCCGATCACCGCGAGATTGGAAGGCGCCTCATCAACAGCGGGTTTTTCCACCATGCTCTCAACCCGGTACAGCCCTTTATTCAACTCTGTGCCGACGATTACCCCGTACTTGTCGACCTCGTCTTTGGGCACTTCCATCACCGCCACGATACTGCAGCGAAACTGCTTGTAGAGCTTGACCATCTGCGCCATGACGCTGTCGCCGCCATTGTTCAGGCAAAGGTCGTCAGACAGAATCACGCCAAAGGCGTCCTGACTGCCCACCAGCACTTCACCGGTCAGGATCGCATGACCCAAGCCCTTCATTTCACGCTGGCGGGTCATGGAAAAGGTGGCGGAGCTGATGACCTTGCGAATGGAATCCAGGTAGACTTCTTTGGATGTTCCCGAAATCTGGTGCTCCAGCTCGTAGCTGGTATCAAAGTGATCGGCAATCGCCCGCTTGCCACGCCCGGTAACCAGCGCAATGTCGGTCAGCCCGGCATTGATCGCCTCTTCTACCCCGTACTGCACCAGTGGTTTATTAACGATGGGCAGCATTTCTTTGGGCATGGATTTGGTTGCCGGCAAAAAGCGGGTACCGTAGCCCGCCACGGGAAACAGACACTTCTTCACACTATACTCCTCGGTTATTGGCTGCGGCCGTAAACATCCTCGAACCGCACAATGTCATCCTCACCCAGATAACTGCCGGTCTGCACCTCGATCAGCTCCAGCGGAATAACGCCGGGATTGCTGAGGCGATGTTTGGTTCCAAGCGGGATGTAGGTGGACTGATCCTCTGAGAGAATCATGGTTTCTTCGCCACGCACCACCTCGGCAGTACCTTTGACAACCACCCAGTGCTCAGCGCGGTGATGATGCATCTGCAATGACAGGCGTTCACCGGGTTTAACAATAATGCGCTTGACCTTAAACTGGTCGCCCTCAACGAGGGATTCATAGCTGCCCCAGGGGCGGTAAACCCGGTACTGGTGCTTGGCTTCATCGCGCCCCGCCGCCTTGAGCTTGTTGACGATGGCCTTGACGTCCTGCACCCGATTTTTGTCCGCGACCATAACTGCGTCGGGTGTTTCCACGATGACCAGATTATCGACACCCACCGCCGCCAGCAGACGGTCCTGGCTGCGCAGGTAACTGTTTTTGACATCCTCTACCAGCACTTCACCGTGAATGTAGTTGTTCTGCGCATCTTTGTCGGCAACATCCCAGAGGGCCGACCAGGAACCCACATCACTCCAGCCGCAATCCAGCGACACCATCACCGCACGATCGGTATGCTCCATAACCGCGTAGTCGATGCTGTCGGCCGGGCAAGCGGCAAAGGCCTTGGGGTCTACCCGCAGAAAATCAATATCAGTCTGGGTGGCGGCCATGGCCTCGCGACACGCTGCAAGCATAGCGGGCTGGAATTTCCCGAGCTCGTCCAGATAGGCCTGAGCCGAAAACAGGAACATGCCACTGTTCCAGCAGTACTCGCCGCTGTCGAGATAGCCTTCAGCTGTTGCAAGATCGGGTTTTTCCACAAATTGCGCCAGTGTGAACGCGTTAGGAGCCAGCTCCTCGCCGCGCTTCAAATAGCCATAGCCGGTTTCCGCTGAGGTAGGCACGATACCGAAGGTCACCAGCTGCCCGTCCTGGGCAAAGGGCAGGCCCTGCTCAACGGCTTCACAGAAGGCCTCAACCTGACGAATGACGTGGTCGGCCGGCAGCACCAGTAATATCGCTGCCGCATCGCTTTGCACCGCCCGCAGTGCCGCCAGCGCAACGGCCGGGGCGGTGTTTTTGCCCTCCGGCTCCAGAATGATGGCACCCGCGCTGCGCTTTTCGTTGCGAAACTGCTCGGCCACCAGAAAGCGGTGCTCTTCATTGCACACCACCAGTGGCGGCGCAACATCGCTCAGCCCATCAACCCGGGCAGCGGTTTCCTGCAGCATGGAGAGATCGCTGGTCAAATCCTGAAACTGTTTCGGGAAACTTTCCCGGGACAAAGGCCAGAGCCGACTTCCTACGCCGCCGGACAACAGAACAGGTATTAGCATGAACTTCCCTTAAAATGCACTTATCAGCTTGTTATTTGATCGCGGTGAGGCGGGTTAAGGCCTTTATTGTCGCGGCCCACGCCGCGGTAGTCAAAGCCTAAGCGCTGCAAATGCCCCGCATGGTACAAGTTTCGCCCGTCGACAATCAGATTCCCGCGCATGGCCAGCTTCAGCGCGCGAAAGTCCGGCTGCCGGAACCGCTTCCACTCGGTGGCCACCGCCAGAGCATCGGCACCCACCACCGCCGCCATCGGCTCATCCACAAAGCGGACCCGCGCCGCGTGGGGAAAGCGCGCGAAGTGGCGAAGCGCATTGGCCGTGGCCACCGGGTCGTAGGCTGCAACACGGGCACCGGCTGCCACCAGGCTTTCGAGCAAAGCAATGGCCGGCGCCTCGCGGATATCGTCGGTGCCGGGCTTGAAGGCCAGACCCCACACAGCAATTGTGCGCCCCGCCAGCTGCCCGTCAAAACCGGAGCACAGCTTGTCGAACAGCACCTGCTTCTGAGCCTGATTGCGGCGATCCACCGATTTCAGAATCGCCATATCCAGGGCCCTCTCCTCGCCAGTCGCAATCAGCGCGCGCACATCTTTGGGAAAACAGGAACCGCCATAGCCTGCGCCGGGATAGAGAAAGGCATTGCCGATACGCCTATCAGTACCCATGCCGAGCCGGACCTGCTCTACATCCACATCGCAGTGCTCACACAGCTCGGCAATCTCATTCATAAAGGAAATTCGTGCCGCCAGCATGGCATTAGACGCGTACTTGGTCATTTCCGCCTCGCGTCGACCCATGTACAGCACGCGATCATTACGCCGCAGATACGGCGCATATAACATGCCCATCATCTCTCTGGCACGCGGGCTGTCGCTGCCCACCACAATCCGGTCCGGCGTCATGAAATCGGCCACCGCGGCTCCTTCTTTGAGGAACTCCGGGTTACTCACCACATCGACGGCTACCGAGACACCGCGCTGACGAAGCTTGTTGCGAATAATGCATTCAACCTCATCACCCGTTCCAACCGGCACTGTCGACTTGGCAATCACAATGGTGTCATCGTTAATAGCCTTGCCGAGACTCTGGGCAACGCCCAGAACCGCCGAGGTATCACAGTGACCGTCGGCGCGCATTGGCGTGCCAACGGCAATAAAGACAAAGTCGGAGGCCGCCACCGCCGCGTCCAGCGAGGTGGTAAATTCCAGTAGCCCCGCCGCCAGACCCGCACTGACAAGACTGTCCAGCCCCGGCTCATAGATCGGCAGTTCGCCGCGCCGCAAGGCGCTTACTTTTTCCGCAGCCGCATCCACACAGACCACACGGTTACCCATCTCCGTTAGGCAGGCTGCCGTCACCAGCCCCACATAGCCCGCTCCAATCACGGTAATCTTCATATCTCATGCACTCCTGAAGGGTTTCAGTGACATGAGTACTGCAGTTTCGTGACGCGCTGATGGCGTTTAATTGACGCTATTATTGCAGGGTCAGTGTTGACAGCGAACACGCTGACCGCCAGTAAATCTCTGTGCTACCATGCGCCAAATTTTCTGAAAGCAGTGCCCTCCGATGTCCTTGATTCATCAGAATTCTTTTAGCAAAGAAGAACTTATTGCCTGCGGTCAGGGCGAGCTGTTTGGCCCCGGCAACCCGACCCTGCCAACCGACAACATGCTGATGGTGGATCGCATTACCCACATCAGTCATGAGGGCGGTGAATTCGGCAAGGGCCAGATCGTGGCAGAGCTGGATATTCGCCCCGACCTCTGGTTTTTCGATTGCCACTTTGTCGGCGACCCGGTGATGCCCGGCTGCCTCGGGCTGGATGCCATGTGGCAGCTGGTCGGCTTTTTCCTTGGCTGGAAGGGCAACAAGGGCAAAGGCCGCGCACTGGGCTCCGGTGAAATAAAGTTCACCGGCCAGATTCTGCCGGACGCTAAACTGGTGCGCTACCAGCTCGATCTGAAGCGCGTCATTGAGCGCAAACTGGTTATGGGCATTGCCGACGGCCAGGTTTCGGTAGACGGCGATGTCATCTATACCGCCAAGGATTTACGGGTCGGTCTGTTCCAGACTGACGGCAAGGATTTCGGTTAATTTACACAGAGGCAAACATGAAACGCGTAGTCATCACCGGCATGGGCGTGGTCTCCCCCTTGGGCAATAACCTGAGCGAAGCACTGACCTCGCTGCAACAGGGCAAGTCCGGCATCCGAGCCAACGAAACCTACAAAGAGATGGGTTTTCGCAGCCAGGTATCGGGCAGCATTGATATCGACGCCAGCGAGCACATCGATCGCAAGCAAAAGCGCTTTATGGGCGACGCCGCAGCCTTCAGCTATATCGCCATGCAGGAAGCCATCCGCGATGCGGGGCTGGAAGACAGCGACGTCTCCAACGAGCGCACCGGCATTATTGCCGGTTCCGGCGGCGCCTCCTCGGCCAACCTGATTGAGTCCGCGGACATTTTGCGCGAAAAAGGCGTCAAGCGCCTCGGTCCCTACCGCGTCACCCAAACCATGGGCAGTACAGTTTCGGCCTGTCTGGCCACGCCCTTCAAGATCAAGGGCGTGAACTACTCTATCTCTTCTGCCTGTGCTACCAGCGCCCACTGTATCGGCAACGCCATGGAGCTGATTCAGCTCGGCAAACAGGATGTGGTATTTGCCGGCGGCGGCGAAGAGGAACACTGGACCCTGAGCTGTCTGTTTGACGCCATGGGCGCCCTGTCCTCCAAATATAACGACACCCCGGACAAGGCCTCGCGCCCCTACGACGCCAACCGCGACGGTTTCGTTATCGCCGGCGGTGCCGGCATGGTGGTGCTGGAAGAGCTGGAGCACGCCAAGGCACGCGGTGCGAAAATTTACGGTGAAGTGATTGGCTACGGCGCCACCTCTGATGGCTACGATATGGTCGCTCCCTCCGGTGAAGGCGCGGTGCGCTGCATGAAGCAGGCGATGCAGACCGTGGATTCACCCATCGACTACGTCAACAGTCACGGCACCTCCACCCCCGCCGGCGACATTCAGGAACTGAAGGCCATGCGCGAGGCTTTTGCCGGCGCCAACATGCCACTGGTGGGATCTACCAAATCCCTGGCCGGCCACACCCTCGGCGCCACCGGTGTTCACGAGGCGATCTACTCGCTGCTGATGATGGAGCACAACTTTGTCGCCGCATCCGCGAATATTGAAAGCCTGGACCCGGAAGCCGACGGCATGCCAATCGTGCGCGAGCGCAAAGATGGGGTTACGCTGAACACCATTATGTCGAACAGCTTTGGCTTTGGCGGCACCAACGCCACCTTGGTGTTCAAGCGCTACGCGGACTAAGTAGAACGAGCACTCCTCACTTGCAGAAGAGGGGTGCTCTGTCAGTTCAGCAAATCCTTTAGCAACAGCACTTCAACCCGCTCACCCTTTTGCACCGTTCTGCCTTCCGGCAGGACCACCAACGCATTGGCCCAGGCCGCCGACGCCAGTACGCCCGAACTCTGATTGGCGTAGAGCGAAGCCTTGAGTTCACCACCTGACACCTCAACACTGGCGCGAAGATACTCCTGCCGCCGGCCCGGTTTTGGCCAGTCAAAATCGGCTGCCACCGGCCAGGCCTGGGGCATCACATCACGCGCGCCCTGCATCGCCAACAGGTAAGGTTTAACCAGAATCAGAAAGGTGACGAATCCCGACGAGGGGTTGCCCGGCAGGCCAAAAAAGGCCGCCTCACCAATGCGACCGTAGGCCAGCGGCTTGCCGGGCTTGATCGCCAGCTTCCACAAGCGCAGCTCACCCAGCTTTTCCACCTGGGCTTTAACATGGTCCTCTTCACCGGCAGACACACCGCCGGTAGAGACAATCAGATCACAGTCGCGGGCAGCCTGTTCCAGTGCGGCCGCCGTTTCCTCAGCGGTGTCGGCGACAATGCCGCAGTCACGCACCTCGCAGCCCAGCCCTTCCAGCAGGGCAGCCAGCATGGCGCGATTGGAGTTGTAAATCTGTCCTTCCGCCAGCGCCTCGCCCGGCTCCACCAGCTCGTCGCCGGTAGACAGAAGCGCCACGCGCGGACGTCTGGATACCTCGGCCTCAGCCAGACCCAGGGCAGCCAGCAGCCCGACATCGGCGGCACTGAGCCGCTCTCCACCCTGATACTTGGTCTCACCGCTAGCAATATCCTGACCCAAGGGACGAATATGCTGCCCCTTCTTCGGCTGCTCACGCACTACGATGCCATCGCCCGAGGGCTCGCAATCTTCTTGCATGACCACGGTATCCGCACCCGGCGGAATGGGTGCGCCGGTAAAAATGCGGGCCGCGGTGCCCGGCTCCAATGGCTCGCCCACCTGCCCCGCCGCGATCCGCTGACTCACCGGAATGCAGGACCGCCGCGCATCCTCGGCGCGCAAGGCATAGCCGTCCATCGCCGAGTTATCCAGCGGTGGCACGTTGAGCTCGGCGACAACGGATTGCCGCAGCACCCGACCACGCAATTGACCCAGATCGCAGCGCTCGGCCGGCAGCACCCGCACATCAGCCAAAAGCTGCTGCAGCGCCTGATCAACCGGCATCAAGGCCATCAGTGACCGCCCGCCTTGCGGGTGCGGAGCACGCCGACAAAATTGCAGGGCTTATGGGTGCTGGTCAGCTGCTCGCGAATAATGCCTTCCCAGGCGGTGCGACAGGCACCGGTCGAACCGGGCACACAGAAAATCACCGTGTTATTGGCGAGCCCCGCCACGGCCCGCGACTGAATCGTCGAAGAACCGATTTCCTGAAAGGAGATCTGCCGAAACAATTCACCGAACCCCTCTATCTGCTTGTCGAACAGCACTGACAAGGCCTCCGGCGTGGAATCGCGACCGGAAAACCCGGTGCCGCCGGTGGTCAGCACCACATCGATGCCCGGATCGGCGATCCAGCGCGAAACCACCGCGCGCATCTGGTATACATCGTCTTTGACGATTCCTTTATCGGCAATCACATGGCCCGCCGCCAACGCCGCCTCGCGCAGGTAGTCACCGGACGTGTCGTTGCTTTCATCGCGCGTGTCGGAGACCGTCAACACCGCCACATTCAAGGCAAGGGATTCAGATAGTGCTGTCATGCAGGGTGATTCTCACACAGTAGTTTGATCGGTTGCGGCAGAAAACTGCGCCAGGGAAGCTGCTTGATGCCAAAGTCGTGCAGGATTTTTTCACAACGTAAAACAGGCACGGCCGGGTCAATGCGCACACCGGCCTCCTGCACTGTCAGGCTGGTGGCCTTCTGACCCAGATCGAGCTGCTGCGAGGCGAAAGCTAACATGACCTCGGCAAACTCGTAGGCCGAGGTCGGACCGGAACTGTTGTAGTGATACACGCCCCAGTTATTCGCCCCGCACGCCAGCTGGTCGATAAGCCCCGAAACAACCCGAGCCAGATCAGTGACATGGGTGGGGCAGGTTTTGAGCTGGGAATTAAGGCCGATATCGCCGCCGTCGAGCAGGCGCCGAAACAGCTTTACAAAGAAGTTGTCGCTCTGATTACTGAACACGGGCCCCGTGCGCAAAATGACATGCGAAGGTACATGTCGCTCCAGCAGATGCTCCACCGCGCTCAACCTGGCACCCGTCACGCTGCCCGGCTGCACACTGTCTGACTCGCGGTGATTGATCGGCGCTTCATCGCCATCGAACACCCGGCCGTCGCTGAGCTGCACAAAAGGGCAGCCACTGGTTTCCACCAGTTCAATCAGATGGTGCCGCCCCTCGCCACTGAGAATCAGATCGGTGCCCCGCTGCAAGCCTTCCAGCGTTGCCAGGTCCACCACCACATGACCGTCCAGATCCGAACGGCCGAGTGACTGAACATGTTCCGGCTCTACCACGCGGTAGGCGCGCTCACGCCCCTCAAACCAGTGGCAGAGCGTCTGTTGGAGTGTCGAGGGAGTCGCTATTACCAGAACCTTCAAAACCGTTACCGCGCAGGATCTTAACCGTGGTCGCTATTGTAGGCGGGCTGGCCGGGAACTGCGATACCTGTCAGGCAATTGGAAAAGGGAGGCGCAAATGCCTGCCAGCGCGGTAGCGCGAAAAACGGGCAAGCACGCATTTTCAACCCGGGAAGCAACGCCCGGCAACGGCGGTAGCACACCGCAGACTGTCTGACACTACGTAGTTATACCGAGTCAAATGACGGTTTTCCGACACTGGACATGCCAAGTCATTGTATTCAAATGAAAATAAATTGGCGCGCCGCGCCAAAAAAATGACACTGAGGCCGATCTCCGTCATCGGAACTCATGTTCAAAGCCAGGGGAAGGGCCTACAGGCGACTGTAGGCCTCGTCGAGGTATTCCAGGATTTCTTCAGACTCAAACAAAGCCACCCCCGTATTCGGGTCTTCCAGATAGGGCGCCATCACCTGCCCGGTCTTGGCCTTCAGGGCGCGGCGATAGGTGCCGGCATGCTCAAACTCGGGCCACAGCCGGTTGCGAACCGGCGTCAGGGCAAAATCCTGCCACTGGGCCTTGCCAATGGGTCGCACCCGGTAGGCCAGTTCCAGCTCGCACAAACGCTCCCGCACCAGCCGGGCATAGGGGCTTGACTCGAAACCCCACAAAACCAGCGGCTTTTCTGCGGAAACGGACGGCCTTGCAAACATGCCTCGACGCGTCCTCAGTCCCGAAGCCAGCATGGATGAAGCCGTATCCACGGTTTTGATACGAAGCTGGGACGGTGGCTTGCGATCCGCATAGGTGGCATAGAGGTAGGCGATAATATCAGCCGACTCAAACAGCTGACGCTCGGTGTTGGGGTCAACGAGAAAGGGAAACTGGGCCCTACCGCCCAGACGCTCTGCTTCCGGGCGAAATCGCTCGCCGCGCTTGGGACAGGGCCGGATAAGCACTTCGATTTCCAGCTCGGTGAGCGCTTCCCGCACGAGCCTGCAGTACGGGCAATTTTCAATATCGTACAGAACCAGTGTTTCGACCGGCTGCCGAGCTGCGGGCCGGCTCATGGTGCCACGCCAGAGGGCCGCCGATGAGGTCGCCAGCGAATTGAGAAGATTCAGTGCCGATGTCATGTCATGACTCCATGCAAAACCGCATCATACCCCCCTGCCCGGGGAAATACCCAGACTCCCGGCCTCCGGTGACGCTTGAGTCACCGGCGAGCGTAATCGCCAGCTTATGGCCAGCGACGACAAACAGAGCGCCAACTGCAAAGGCAACAGCCACGGGCCCCAATGGGTAAAACTCAGCGCCTCACTCACCGCAATCGCCGAAATCAAGCCCACACGCAGCAACTCAGCCAACAGGGAAGGTCTCAGCATCAGCTGCTGACTGTTGGCGACGACGCCAGCCAGCACGACCAACAAAAAGCCCGTTTCAACCGGGCCCGACAGCCGTTCAAGATTGGCCAGCGTATAGGCCGCCGTCAGCAACAGCACCGCAAACTGCAACCAGGCCCAGACAATCAACCACAGGGGCTGAGCCCGCCTGAACTTTTGCGCGGGGTCGCGGTAGTCCAGCTTGGTGTCAGGCCAGCGCATCCTGGCATCCTCCGGACGCCAACCGGTACGCGACAGAAACACAGCCAGCCGATCGCGCCAGCGCTTTGTGGTAAGCGCATCCCGCAACAGCCGCCCCATGTAATTCAATTCGATCATCAAGGGGTTGTAGTGCCGCACCGGCGTAGTGATGCCATAGGCCGGTGGCTCCTCCGGCAACTCTTCCTGAAAGGTGCCGAACAGGCGGTCCCAGCAGAATATCTGGCCAAAGTTTTTGTCTATATAGATCGGGTTGATCGCGTGGTGCACCCGGTGCTGGGACGGCGTGACCAGCACATATTCCAGCGGCCCGAGCTTGCCCACATGCTGGGTGTGATACCAGAACTGCAAAAAGAACTGCACCGGCAGCACCACCGCCACCACCTCCGTCGGTACGCCCAGCAGGGCCAGCGGCAACAGCATCAAGCCGCCGTAGGAAAACCAGTTCAATGCGTTCTGGCGCAGGGCCACCGGCAGGTTGAATTCTTCACTGCTGTGGTGAATCAGATGCATGGCCCAGAGAAAACTGTTGGCGTGCGCCCAGCGGTGCACCCAGTAGCTGGTAAAGTCCTTCCACACAAACACCAGCGCATAGAGCCAGGCACCAGCGACCACAGGCTCCCCGACAGTAAACCGCTCGGCCACCCAGTCGTAACTGATCACCAGCACCCCAAAGCCCAGCGTGCGAAGCACCAGGTAAGTGAGGCCGGAACTGATACTCGACACCGCATCCGCCTGATGCTGCCAGGTGTCCGGGCCCTTCAGCTTGCTCCAGGCAAACTCCAGCACGATCAGGCCCAGAAAGCCTGGGATCGCAAATAGCACCGCAACTTCAAAGGCATCCATTGGCAACGCTCCCACCATGGGCCAGCAATCCGTCGATTGCCTGACTCTGCCCCCATTCTAAAACGCAGACCCAGAGACTCGACACCCATAAATGAAAAAAGGCCGCCCTCTGGCAGCCTCTGGCGAACAGACAGCGCGTCTAGAAGGGTTCTAGCTACCTATCGGCCGCATCTCCATATTTTTACTTATTATACAGCGGGTTGCCTATACCATTTGGATATTCGTAAATTATTTTGTGTATTTTCCTGCAATTTTGCCATCAAACTTTACGAAATTACTCCGCGATTAAAGGCCAAATTCATTCCTATTTGTCAAAGCCCGCCGGGATGCGAACAAATTGAGCATCTGCCTCCATTGGCTGGATAACCCAATTTAAGTTTCTTATAGCGATTATACGCATATAAACACTATATACTAAGCAATGGTGCGCCAGATCATCACTCATTAGCAACTGTACCTCTCGCACCCTTTCCTGCCTCCTCGGATCAGTGTGAAATAGCTTGCCGTTAAACAAGGTGTCTATCATTTCTTCTGGCTTGACACCGTGCCACTCGTGGAGGAAGCCGGCTTTGACCCATTGCTTTTTATTGCTCTTCAAACACGCATGCAGTCTCCGGTCTGTACAATGCTTACCGAGAAGCGAACTAATCTTAAAAAAATGGGTGGGTTCCTTCTGCGCCCAAAAGAAGCGGAAATCGAGATATAAACCCTTTAATCTATGAACTTCGATGCCACAACTCGGCCCGGATACTCTACCGTCACCGCGATTGGAAAAGCTCCCTCCGAGCGTAAGCCCCTGGCGTTTTAGCGACTCCCAGTTGCTCCACAGCTCCTGAAAGGCCAGGCGGAACAATTGCAGTTGCTCCAACCCTTCGCTGGAAATGTTTTTAGACATTGGTACAAGCGTATCTGCCATTATACGGATCCAACTTACCTTCGAGGTCGAAGACAATGTATTTAATTACGCCGTATTTTACAGAAGCTCCTTCATCAGCCAAGAGGGTTTTGCGCCGCTTTTAACTAAAAGTTACGGCTTGAGAATTCCGGCCCACAAAGAAGCGATGCCACTGCATGTGCTTCAGCATCCGCAATGTGTCTCGCATATCATAATTCACGGCTGAAGAGGTTTTAAACCAAATACGGGACTAGTTAAGAAAAGCATTAAAACCATCATTGGCTAAGGCTGTATAATGATCACCGCGAGCAAGCTACGCACCGAATAATCGCAGCAGTCGTAGCTTTTGGCTCATGCCTAACGTACCCCTTACATTATTGTAGAAAGGCGCAATCCGAGCGAATGTTAAGCAAATCAACCATTTCATCCCTAGAAAGCCTGGCATTCGACCCCAACTTGAATGTTGATGCTCCCGAGTAAAAAACATCCAAGTGATTTAGAGGGTGAAGATCACCATTAACACTCGCAGGGTCGTGATCGAACCGGATGTAGCCGTCTTCAAAACGCAACAAATCAAGAAACTGCCCCCAAAGCTCCTCCCTGTACTCTACAATATCAACAAACTCGCTATAAAAATCTAAAATACAGGATGCCTCATTAAGCCCATCAGATTGAATTATTGTAAGAAGCTCTGATGTAGCTTTGTTATCTAGCGACTCCAAATAATCAGAGTAGAATCTAACCTGCCCATTTTCATCCGATACTTTAAAGGGGAAATTAAAAGAAACATATTTATTATCTGAAAAGAAAAAAATGCGACTCATCTTATCCACATATAGCCGCATTTCTCCAACAACATTAGCAGGGTTAATAGTCGGACTAACCAACATATACTTCGTTGCATTGATCAGCAGACCAAGCAACTCTCTTTTCCTCCTTACTGGCTTGAAGAAAAGGCCAACAGCATAATCATCCAGATGAAAAGAAAATACTTTCAAAGTCAATAATCCATCTTACTGAAGTTAAAAGACACTATTTCAAGCGCATTTTCTCTATCAAAGTTATCCCCAATTATAGACTTCGTTGATTCATACAAAGGCTTTCTACACTTTGATGGAATTCCAAGTTCATCGAAAACAGAATCAATGAACTCATCATATGACAAGTTCTTACCTATATGCTGGATCCGCGTCCTAATTTTATCCCGCTCTTCAGCAGTCGGAACGCGAACACGCATGCGCCCATTTTTGTTTATCTCCTCCAAACCGCCGGCAAAACAATCAAACACTTCTTCATTAGTAGCCCTGGGCACTAAAAAATACGTTTTCAAAAATGATCTAGTCAACATCATATACAGCGCATTCCTATAATTAAGGCCGCGTCGAATTTTGTCTGACACACATATTACAAAAGGAAATTCCAGCCCCTTAACATTATTCTTATTAGAGATGAATAAATGATTAGAGTATGTCGCCTTAGTTTCATACGCCTTATTAACAGGCCAATCAAACTCTCGAGGAACCATAAACCCTAAACGGTCAGCCAAGTCGTAACCATCTTGATTGTGCCCTATAAATATTATCCCAATGTCATCTGCGGTTACCTCAGGATTCTTTGCCTGGATCTCCCGAATACATTTAATTACATGAGACTCGCTGTCAGAATCATCGGTATTTATCAAAGATACACTTTCCTTCAAAACCTCTCCCAAGTCGTCAAAACGACGGAGGGGCTCACGACTTAAAGTGCAAATCTCCTCAGCTTTATCATACTCAACGATATACCCACATTTCTCCCACTCTTCATCATCAAGCCATCTAAGTGGCGGCCGCTCAAATAACCCCATCCCAACTGCATGTGAGAACATCAACGTTCTAGGATCCGTCCGGTAACATTTACTGAGCAAAAAATTTGGTGAAACGGAACTCACTATATCCTCGTCAAAGATGCTCTGGAAAATGTCCCCCGCCACATACACAGACTCTTTGCTGACCATTTGGCATAATTCTACGAATGAATCAGGGAAGTCCTGACTCTCATCTAGCAGCACATAATCGTAAACATATCCTTTTGCACTGACTCCGCCCAAGGCGTCGATCTCGTCCAGCGCCAGCCTACAGGCGCGATCAAAGCTCATAGATCTACTAAACCGATGAAATGTTAATTCGTAGAAATCACAAATATTCCTATAAGCGCCAGAATCTTTATCGCTTAACGAACCCCAAGCGTGAACACACCAAAGCCTCTCATTCCATTTTATTTGCTGCTCCACTTTCATAAAATTAAAAAAACTTGGTATTCGTTTCCTAAGCTTTTCCGCCAAAATCCTGTTGTGGCAAGTTAGCATAATCCTACTATCACTATCCTTCAGATATATTTCCTTCAATTTATGAAGCAAGAGCTCAGTTTTCCCTGTTCCCGAAAGTCCCTGTATGGTTACTTTACTACCCTCTTCATAGTCATATATAAATCGAGTTTGCTCTCCATCAAAAAGCAGTATCCTTTGCTTAACTTTTTCCAACAAAGTCTGAGGAACATCCCCACCTACTCGATCTATATCGTTAATGCTCCCTGTTAACAAAGAAATTAATAATTCACTAAGCTTCTTATCGCCATCGTCTATTAGCTCGTTCTCATCCAGAAATTTTTCTATGTCCTCAGG
The DNA here is from genome assembly GCA_002710725.1 of Spongiibacteraceae bacterium. GTDB lineage: Bacteria > Pseudomonadota > Gammaproteobacteria > Pseudomonadales > Spongiibacteraceae > Litorivivens. The sequence continues at coordinate 4,382 of PAKT01000093.1, read as the reverse complement.
CGCCTCTTCATAAGTACTTACAAGCTTATTCTTCCATTTTTTTGGTCTTCCAATAGTCAATCGATACATATACTTATCTGATATAGAGCCTAAATCCTCAACGAAATCGTCTACATACTCATCAAATAATTCATTGTCATCGCCAATATTAACAAAAGATAGTTTTCTCTTAGGGCATAGAACCACTACAGAATCTTCATAATCGTAAGAATATTTTTCATCGCCAAGCGGACTATGGATAACATATATCTGCTCTTGCGTTTCATCAGAATATTCTTTCAATCTAGCTATGAATTCAGGTTCCGAGTCTAATTGAGAGAAAAAGAAACTAGACATTAGTTATGTCCTCATACAAATATTTTTGAAAGCCTAAAAATGTTTCGCGTATTACCGCTGGCGGGCCCAGCTCTTTAGCAGCGTCGCTGATAGTGTTGTACTTCAGCTCTATAAGACTACGAATTTTCCTTGGTGAGAGCTCAGCCACACCATCCTCTACGTATTTTCTCAGCACGAAATCGATAAACACCTGCTGTTTGTAGTTACTATAGACCTGATTGATGGTAGATTTTGCAGATTTAACCCGCTCTTGGCGGGTTTGAATTCTGGCGGCATATGCGACGAAAGCTAAAATGTCATATACGTCGCTGTCTTTCGCGTCGATCAAGTCTTTCATGCTATCCAGCTTTTCCTGGTCATAACCTTCCTCAGCCAGATCTTCCAGCAATTTTTCGCGGGTGGTTGGGTCGCTCCAGATTTGGCGAAGTTGCTCTTCATCTGTGAAAAACTGAGGCAGGTCGTCGAACATTCGCTCTACAAATTCTTTTGCTGTGATCGGTTTGCCTTCCGGACTCCAATACAGCGCTGAGGATACATGCTTGATAGTACGCGCTTTACCATCAGACAGCTTGATGACGACTTTCTTTTCACAGGCGCAGGGACGCTGGCGACATTCCGGACAGGGTTCTGGTTTTGGCTTTTCACAGGTGCATGGCTCGTTTCCACACACTCCGCAAGTGCCAGGCTCCCCCCCTCCTCCTTTCTCGCAGGTACAGGGGCTATTGCCACACCTCTCGCAAACCTGAGGTTCTAGAGGTTCACCATCCCATTCGGGGTCGGCGAAGTTGTAGTGGGCTTTGACGAAGTCGTAAATCGTGAAGTAGTCCTTACCGTCGTACATGCGGGTTCCGCGACCGATGATCTGTTTAAATTCGATCATATTGTTGCAGGGACGCATGAGGACGATGTTTCGGACGTTGCGGGCATCTACTCCCGTCGACAGCTTGCGGGACGTGGTCAGGATAGTGGGAGTGGTTTTTTCGTTGTCCTGGAAGATTTTTAGATCGTTTTCACCGGCAGAGCCGTCATTGGCAGTGACACGAACACAGTAGCCGGGATTGGTCGTCCAGCCCTTTTCAACCGCATACTGATTGATAAAATCTCGCACCATGCCTGCATGTTCCTGGGTCGCACAGAAAACGAGCGTCTTCTCGCTAGGATTAAAGCGATCCATCCAATACCGAACACGCATTTTCTCACGCTCCGGGATGGTGATGATGCGGTTAAAGTCACCTTCTTTGTATACTCTGCCCGGCTCGGGCTCGCCCGTGACGACCACACCATCGCCGGGCGTGTAGATGTATTCGTCCATCGTACCGACGATCGGCAGCACCTTGAAGGGCGTCAGGAAGCCGTCGTTAATGCCGTCCTTTAGTGCGTAGCTGTAGACCGGTTCGCCGAAATAGGAATAGGTATCGGCGTTGACGGTGCGTTTAGGGGTGGCGGTTAAGCCCAGCTGCACGGCCGGGGAGAAGTAGTTGAGGATTTCGCGCCAAGTGCTTTCGTCGTTGGCGCCGCCACGGTGACACTCGTCAATCACAATAAAATCGAAGAAGTCAGCGGGGTATTCACCAAAGTAAGGGGTTTTATTGCCTGCGGCGTCTTCCGGCCCACTCATAAAGGTCTGGAAGATGGTAAAGAATACACTGGCGTTCTTGGGTACTGCGCCTTTCTTTTTGATCTCGCCCGGTTCCAGCCGCACGATGGCGTCCTCACCGAAGGGGCCGAAGTCGTTAAAGGCCTGGTTGGCCAGTACGTTGCGGTCGGCCAGGAACAAGATGCGGGGGCGCTTTTTGGCAGCGGCGGGGGCTTTCTGGACGCTGAGGCTCCAGCGGCTGTGGAACAGTTTCCAAGCGGTCTGGAAGGCGATACAGGTTTTGCCGGTGCCGGTAGCCAAGGTTAACAGAATGCGCTGCTTGCCCTGGGCGATGGCCTCCAGGGCGTTGTTGATGGCATTTTCCTGGTAGTAGCGGGGCTGCCAGTCGCCTTTGCATTCAAACGGTATCTGGGCGAATCGTTCGCGCCAGACGGCGGCAAAGTTCGGCTCAGGCTGCTCATCTCCTCGCCTCTGGGTGGGATCAAAGGTTAGTTGCCAGAGTTGATCCGGGCTTAGAAACTGCTCGACCAGCTTTTCCTCGCCGGTGAGCATATCCATCTGGTAGATGTCCCGCCCATTAGTCGCGTAGGCGAAACGACATTGCAGACGCGAAGCGTAGTCCTTGGCCTGACGCACCCCTTCGGTATAACTCAGGCTCTCTTTTTTCGCTTCAATAGCCGCCACTTTGCGGCCCTGATATTCCAGCACATAGTCGCTGCTCAAAGCCGATGCACGTTTGCCGCCGCCGATAATCCGCCCCTGGGTAATACTGACCTCTCTGCGGATAAAGCTGTTTTCCACCTTGCCCCAGCCTGCATCGACCAGTTTTGGGTCGATCAAATCGGCGCGAGTATCAGCTTCATTGCGGCTTCCTTGCGTCATTAGGCGGCTGCCTCTTTGTCGTCCTTGGTAATTTCGCCAGAAAATGCTTTTTGAAGCAGTGATTTTTTGAGCTCATCCAGCTTATTAAGCTTGTCTTCATAAATCGTTTTAACCGTGAGTATTTCAGCCTCTAGCGCTTCTATACCGACCACGATATTTCTTTGATTTTCTACTTCCGTCGGAATAGCAACAACTTCGTCGTGTACAAAATTTCGATTTAACGTTGGGACACCAGCCCCACTTGTAAACCGAGACAGATCGAAATACCTAAGCAACCAAGACACACATTTTTTATCGTTTCCGAAAAATTCTTTGATGTACAGAGTTGTGTTTAGCGGCCAAAAATCTTCTTCTATGTAGAAAACATTTCCAATACTGCCTGAGCGCCCCGTAACGACCCCCGGCCCCGGAACTTTGGCTTCGATATTGGTATCAATCACCCCGCTAGAACTTACTAAAGGATACTCGCCAGACGCTCTAAGCCTCTTCGGCAGATCAAATCCTCTTTGCAATATACATACGTCACAGAGTTTTTTCTCAACCCACCCACCACCACGCTGGCTAAATACCTGCTGCAAATAGCTTTCAAACAGTTCGCGGGCGTTTTTGAGGTTTTGTTCGGTTAAGGCGCGGGCATTGTCGATGTCGGCAAAGGCCTGGTCGAGGATGGCGACGATGCGTTTTTGGTCAGGTATTGACGGGACAGAAATATGCATCTCTCTCAATGACTTCAAGTAAATCCCTTTCTGTGCAACACCACGCGACTCACCAAGAAGCTCCTCAAGGATGCTGCGCAAAGAATACATAAGGAATCTGGCCACAATTTTATCCGGTAAGGGCTTTAATACGGCAACACTTCTTTGCAAGGTAAACTTAGGAAGGCTCTCATCAACCACCGCAACACGACCAACCGTCCCAACAATCGTCAGCAGCACATCATCAACACTTACATCAGTCCGCTTATTCTCTTTGACAAAATCTGACTCTGTTAAAAAACGCGGCTTATCCAAATGAATTTTGTCATCAAAGACATTCTTGGAGCTAAGCATGATATGTTCGCTATAATCCACTCCCTTTGGTGGATTGTGACTACCATCGGTGATCTTTGAGCATAACTCTCCCAACTTGATCCGAGCCCACCCCATCACACCAACTCCTCAATCTTCGCCAGTATCGCCTCACTCTCTTTATCCAGCGCAATAATCTCGGCAATGATGTCTTTTGGCTCGCGAAGCTCGGCCTCCTCTTTGGCATTGGGGTTTTTCACCGACAGATCCCAGGTGGTCTGATCCAGATCCGCCACATTGAGCGACCAGGATTTATCCGAATCTGCAAAGCCCCTCTGCAGCTCGATAAACTCCTGCAGGTCGTTGTCATTGAGTGGATTGGTTTTGCCCAGACTACGGCCGGGGTCGAGCTGGTAGTACCAGACTTTTTGCGTCGACTCGCCTTTGCTGAAGAACAGCACCACAGTTTTCACCCCTGCGCCGAGGAAGGTTTTGGCGGGGCAGTCGAGCACGGTGTGCAGGTTGCAGCTTTCCAGCAGCTCTTTGCGCAGCGCCACGCT